>JBAZRQ010000087.1:2623-6982 GCA_041662925.1 Nocardioides sp.
TTCGTACGTGGCGCAACGTAGTGGAGCAGAGGCGACAGCGCACGGCTACGCCCGCTGGCACATCGGTGGCGCCGCCAAGCATCCCCGTCGTGCGACGCACGGCATTCCTCAAGCGCCCGAAGCCGATGCCGGTCAGTACCTGGCAAGAGGCCGAAGCCGTCGCATGCGCATGGATGCGCGAATTCGGCTTCAAGGACGCGCACCTGACTGGCTCCGGCGCTGATGCGGGCGTCGACGTGATGAGTCGCCGCGCGGTCGCGCAGGTCAAGTGGAAACTCTCGGGTGCAATCGGCAGACCGGACGTGCAGCGGCTGCTTGGCGTAGCCCAAGCGGCGAAGAGCAAGCCGGTCTTCTTCTCAGGCTCTGGTTACACCGCCGAGGCGCGATCCTGGGCCGAGATGCATGGCATCGCCGCGTTCACCTTGACCGACCAGGGAGAGCTCGTCCCCATCACGACGGCCGCTCGAAAGATGGCGCGGGTCTAGATTGCTAGACCGTTTCGCCGGCCCGCGGCTTGCTGGCTGAACTGGGCCTTGAGACGCCCGACAGGCGGCGGTTAGACGCACCTCCGCCGAGGCTCGAGTC
This sequence comes from Nocardioides sp., assembly GCA_041662925.1. Classification (GTDB taxonomy): domain Bacteria; phylum Actinomycetota; class Actinomycetes; order Propionibacteriales; family Nocardioidaceae; genus Nocardioides. Next base: position 3,209 of record JBAZRQ010000087.1, read on the forward strand.
ACGTGACGGGCGCCGAGAGCGTCTGGCCCGGTGCCGCAACCGGTCTCCCTCACCGCTTCGGCAAAGTTGGCGCACCGCCAGCCTTCCTATACGCGTCCCAGCCAGCACGCATCCCCTGCTGCTGTGGCCGTGCCTGCGCAAGCATCGTCCGGCGGTGCAGGTGGGTCCGTTCAATCGTCGGGCGGGCGTCCATGCCGAAGTAGGTGCACACCTCGATCACCAGCGCGTCGGACACGTCGAGCAGCGGCACCAGCACGGATGACCAGATCGTTGCCGCGTCGCCCTCGAGGCCCTCTACCAGCCACCCCCTGCTGTGCGCTGCTCCGGAGAACAGGGGCCAAAGCGACTGCTGGTTCGGGGTGAACCGGTCCACCTGGTCCGTCACCTTCGGCGTCAGCAGCGACGCCTCGCCCCGATAGGTGACGAGTCGCGTCTCCTCGCTGCGATCTCCACCCTTAAACGTCAACTCGATGCCGGCCTGCCTCATCAGTTTCTGGCCCAGGCCGCGCCCCTCGATGACCCGCTCCTTCTCACGCTCCGCGGCGTCTGCCTCCCCGAAGCAGTCGAGCGCGTTCGGCGGCTCCTGGCTGTCGTGAAGGAGCCGCCCTGCCCACCGTGCGATGCGCTGCTCGGTTCTGACCTCAGGCTGGATCAGCCAGAACGTGTTGAACGCGGCCTCGTAGATGGCCCTTCCGAGCGTCATCGCGGGCAACGGCATTAGCTGGTCGGAGACGACGATCGCCATCAAGCCACGGACGTGTTCTGCACCGGACGACAGGTTGAGGACGGCGCCCTTGTGTGCCCACCAGCGGAGGCCGAGCAGGTCCTTCTTCTGCTTGTGGTTGTTGATGTGGTCGAAGTCCGCGCGTGCCGGGGTGCCTTCCAGCGGGTCGTCGGCGAGGTCGTTGGCCTGCTTGAGCAGGACGGTGAGGTGGCGAACTTGCTGCGTGATGACGCGTGAGGCGAGGACGAATGGGTCGGCGGACACGGGAGCACGGTACGGCGAAGCAGGCCCCACCGTTAGGCGGGCCGCAACAACTCGGGAGGCGCAACCGGGCGGGTCCCTTGCCTAGTCAGCTCGTGTGGCCGGCCAGCCAGTCGTCGCACTCCGCGCGGGTCCACCGTGAAACGGGCTTCGGGCCGGACCCGCGCATCGTGCGGGACGGGTTGCCGCCTGGCCCGTTCATGGCGCGAACGTACGTCTGGAAGTCCGAGTAGTAGGCGCTCCGCTGTCCGTCGCTGAACGTGACGATAGTCGGGTTGCCGTTGCCGGTCGACGAGGCGGCCAGGTCGCCGATTCCCTGAGCGCGAGCAACGTCGAGCACCTGGCCGCGGAGCACGCTCAGCTGGTCGGCTTCCGTCGCGGCCTCGTCGTGCTTGGCGCGTGCCAGCTGCTGACGCCACCACTGTCCGAGCTTCTTTCGCCACCGGAGTGCAGCGCTTGCGAGCCCGAGGCCGAGCAGGGCGAGCACGACAGCGATCCAATCCGGAACGCTGCCCCAGTTAAAGCTCACATCGGGCAGGCTATCCACGCTCGGAGGGTGCCGGGTCCGGATTGGGGTGTCGACGACCGTGGACTCTGGCGCGGTGTCGGTCGTTCCACGTTGCCTGCCGACTAGTAGCGGGCCCTGTCGGCGTGGAGCCACCTCGTGCTGGTCGGCGTCGGACTCGTGATCCTGATCGTGTGCGGGGATTTCGGACCTGACGGCCACTCATCGCAGCCGCGCGCCTGGCAACCGGTAAGACGCGACGTCAGAGTGGATTTCGTGGAGACAGTGTGTACGCCTTCACGCGCCGATGGGGCCTACGGTTCAAGCATGTATCCGCCGCCTGCTGGGCAGCACCTCACTGAGGATCAGGCCAGGGAACTCGATGACACCTTCCTTGCCTCGGACCCCTTGCAGTACTTCCGCTCGCGGATCGCGTCGCTGCTGGCGTGGCAGGAGAGCGCGCCAATCTCGGCGAACACGCTCCCTGACGCGGAGCCTGGCAGCATCCGGGCCGAGTTCGACCGGTACCTTCAGCGGTCCCCGGTCAACGGGCCGTTCAGGGATCTGGATGTGCACGCACAGGTCGCCGCTGACGCCCTTGCAGTCCGCCATCACGCCGCCGAGGCTCTCCTTCGGTTGGCTTGCGCCCGCCTCGCCCCCTCACCGCGCGCCGGCGCGTCGTGTCTGTGGGCAGAGATCGCCTCCGGGGCGACACAGATCGCCGAGGTTATCGATCGCCTCAACGCCAGCGCTCAGGAGGCGGACCCGGGTGAGCGGATACTGCGCGCACTGGTCGAGCCCGGGGCGGTCGAGACCGCGCGCCACAGTCCGGAGATTGTTGACGCCTGCAACGTCTACGTCGACTGGCTCGGCTACGCGGCCGGACTGCTCAGCCCCGGCGAGATCGACCTCCAGGCGGGCCACAACAAGGTCAAGCACGGCCTTGCCGTCCGAGCCAGGTCCGACATGCGGGTCACCTTCGTCACGACACCACCGAACGAGGACGGGACAGTCCCGCTGAGCGCATTCACCGGACCCGACGCCGTCGACATCTTTGACCAGCCCGTCCTCGAGCTCCTCGCCCGCGGGCCAAAGGTTGACGGTCACCGTCAAGGCTTGGAGATCACCCAGCTCCGCCTCAAGCCGTCAGCCCTGCTAGCAGACGCCTACATGCTCGCCATGGCGCACGCGGCGCTGTTCCATGTCGCCGCCGTGGAGCACTTCGCCGGTCGCGACGATCTCCGCGAGCACCACGTGCCGCCACCGTTCCCCGGCTACCCGGTCGGCGGCCCGAGGCCGAAGAATGTCGACGCCCATGCGCCACTCGGGATGCGCTTCCCGCTGACCACGCCACCCGGAGGCGGACCGGCCGGACGCGAGGCCGGCATCGGGTTCCGCGACCGCTTCCAAGTCCTCTACGTCGACCACGCCAACCGCAGCAGCGGCCGGATCGTCGACGGCTGAGGGCATCATTGGCGCCAGGGCCAATCCCGACGCACCAGAAGTCGAAGGTGCCTCTGCAGCGCCGAATGCCCGCTAGGCCACGGGAACCGAAACGGTGCGGTTGAGCAACGTGAAGAACTGACGAGACGGAGATCACTGTGAGCGTCGACGAGCTGGCCCAGCGCATCCGCGCGCGTGCCGCCGAGACGGGCGCCGACGTCCTCATCCTTCCCGAACGCGTCGATCAGCAGACGGGTAAGGGCGTCTACGCGCAGGACAGCTTGTTCCTCGTCAAGCGGTTGCGGCGCGAGGGCATCAACGCCGACTACCTTGACCCAAGCGAAGACCGCTACTTCGTCACCCAGAAGAGCGTACTGCTCACGCTCGCCGCGACTATCGGGATCGGCATCGCGACCAACGCCGCGTGGGACGGCGTCAAGAAGGTTGTCTCACTCGTGCGTGGCAAGAGCAACAGCCCTCTCACGGTCAACATCACGGATGCCAGTGACGCGGCGCCGGCCGAGGTCTCAGTTAGCGGGTCGCCCGCCGAGGTCATCAGCGCTCTGGAACAGTTGAAGGCACGCCAACTACTCCCCGCACAGCCGACTGCACCCCTGCGTGCCGAGTCATCCGCGCTCAGTGAAGAGGGGCAGGGCGAACCTAGCGAGGTCGAGCCGCCGTCCCCACGTAGCCTGAAGCAGATCAAGGGCGCCCTGAGCGCGGGAAGCGATTTGCTTGACCGCAGCCGAGCGCTCCTCGAGGAGAGTTGCGACGACCGGGCGGAGGCCGAGGCAGCGGCACGTCAGGCGTTGCCGCACTTTCGTTCCGCATTGGACTGGGC
>JBAZRQ010000088.1:0-6977 GCA_041662925.1 Nocardioides sp.
GCTGACTCGACCGGCGGCTACCCCCGGCTGCTGCACACGGTCCTCGACACCACCCGGCCGCGCGAGCTCGCCGAGTTCTACCGCGAGCTGCTCGGGCTGAGCTACCGACCCGGCGACGAGCCTCCGGCCGACGGCGGGCCGGACGACGCCGACTGGCTCGTGCTCGTCGACTCCACGGGCGCACGCAAGCTGGCCTTCCAGCTGGTCGACCGCCTCACGCGCACCACCTGGCCGGGCCACGACGTACCCATGCAGCTGCACGTGGACTTCACCGTCACCAGCGTCGAGGAGCTGCACCGGCACCGGGCCCGTGCGGAGGCACTCGGCGCCGAGCTCGTGCTCGACCGCAGCGACGACGAGGGCGAGCCGTTGTTCGTGCTCGCCGACCTCTCCGGTCACCCGTTCTGCCTCTTCGTCGCCTGAAGCGACGGCACCCTCAGTCGGCGCAGACCGCGAACGGCAGGCGCCGCTCCCGGGCGAGGAGCGCGGCGGCCGCGGGGTCGGGCATCGAGTAGCCGATCCGACCGCCCACCGGGTCGGCCACACCCTCGGCGAAGCCGGTGCCGAACTCCGGCTCCGTGGCCGGCATGGTGTCCGCGAGCCGCATCCGCTCGAACACGTCCGTGCGCGCCGCACCCAGCCGGGCCGTGGCCAGCGACCCGCCGAACGAGAGCGACCACGCCTCCAGCGGCTCCAGCGCGGCGAGGTCGGCGGCCGGCGCCTCGGCGAGGTCGTCCTGGACGTCCGCCGCGAAGGCGGTCTCGAACGGCACGCACTCGCGCCCGACGTACGTCGCGTTCGCCTCCGCCGGGCTCACCAGCGCCGCCAGCTCGGGGTCGGCCGCCCAGCTGGACTCGCCGTCGGGCGCCGCGCCGGTCGACACCAGGCGGGTCTCGACGTCGACGTCGGCACCGCGCAGGGGGCCCACGCCGGCGGCGACAGCGCGCTGGACCGCGGCCAGGTCGAGGTCGTCGCGGAACGCCATCACCCAGCCCTCGCCCGCCGGCCCGGTGAACGACGCCTCCCAGGCCACGTCGTCCTGGGTGAAGCCGTAGTCGCGCAGCAGCCGGTCGTCGAACGGGCGCAGCCTGCCCGGGGACAGCAGCGGCGCCTGCCGCTCGGCCTGCCGCCAGAAGCGCTCGCGCTCGGCGGCCGGCGACCCGCTCGTCAGCAGGGACGCGCCGAGGACGAGCCGCACCTGCTCGAAGTCGGTGACCGCGAGCGTGGTCGCGTCGGCGGGGACCAGCGCGAGCACGGCGGACGCGGACGCCAGCGCCCCGTCGTACACCGGCGGGCCGGTCTCGGTCGGCGCCGCGAGCGGCGGCGCGGGCGCCGGGTCGGGCTCGTCGGCCGAGCATCCGGTCACGGCGAGTGCGGCGACGAGCACCGTGACCGCACCCCATGACCTCACGACGTCAGTGTGCCACTTCCGCCGGTAGGTTCGCCGCATGGATCAGCCGCATCGAGCCGCGCGGGTCGAGGAGCGCATCCACGCGCTCGTCGAGCGCCGGCTGCACGCGCAGGGGTGGACCCCACGGGTCGTGCCCTACGTCGGGTACGGCGGCAGCGGCTGGGTGCGCGTCCTGGCGCGGGTGCTGCTGATGCCGCCCGGCTCGCCGCGCTCGGTGCGGACCGACGGGCGGGGCTGGCGGCGTTTCGTGTCGGCCTCCGCGAGCGGCGTACCGGTCACCGTGACCGTCGGCGGTCACACCCACGTCGTACCCAGCACCCGTGACGGGTACGTCGACGTCCGGCTCGAGGTCGCCGACGCGCTCGAGCCCGGGTGGACCCACGCGCTGCTCTCGGTGGCTGACGCCGAGCCGGTCGAGGCGCCGCTGCGCATCGTCGGCCCGGCGACCACGCTCGGCCTGCTGAGCGACGTCGACGACACCGTCATCGTCACCATGCTGCCGCGGCCGCTGGTGGCGTTCCGCAACGCGTTCCTGGTGCGCGAGATCGACCGGCGCCCGGTGCCGGGGATGGCCGCGCTCTACGCCGACGTCGCCGCCGCGCACCCCGACGTGCTCGTGGTCTACCTCTCGACCGGCGCGTGGAACACCGCCGCCGCCCTCAACGGCTTCCTGGCCCGCCACGGCTACCCACCCGGCCCGTTGCTGCTCACCGACTGGGGCCCGACCGACGACGGGTGGTTCCGCTCCGGCCCGGACCACAAGCGGGCCCAGCTGGCCCACCTCTTCGCCGACTTCCCGGGCCTGCGCTGGCTCCTGGTCGGCGACGACGGCCAGCACGACCCGTCGCTCTACGCCGAGGCCGCGGCCGCGTTCCCCGACCAGGTGCTCGCCATCGCCATCCGCCAGCTCAGCGTCACCGAGCAGCTCGCCCAGCACGGCAGCCTGGTCGGCCCCGACCCGACCACCGAGCCCGCCGCCGACACGGGCGCCGAACGACGTACCCCGCAGGTGTGGGCCCCCGACGGCCAGGCCCTGGCCGCCGCCCTGCGCGTCCACGGGATCCTGCCGCCCGCGGGACAGCGGCCGACCTAGCCTCTCACTGAACGTTGAGTGTCCGGGACCTCAAGGTGCTCCTGTGGAACAGCATCACCAACCGGTTCCCCACACCGTGGGCGTCGAGAACCTGGCCCTGGCCGAGATCCCTGGCCTTCCACGCCGCCCCCGGCCTCTGGGAGAAGTGCCAGATACCGGTGCGGTTGGTGACGATGTGAGCGGCGCCCGTGCGGTCCAGCCACACCTGGGGCTCCGACCACCTCGTCTTCGAGACGCGCGCCGGTGCGGTCCAGGTTCCGTCGGGACGGAACCGCGCGGCCCACAGGAAGGCCGGAGAGTCCGACCGGTCGATCTGGAGCCAGGCCACGACTGCCCGCCCGTCGCCGTTCATCGACAGGTCGGCCCAGCCGCCGTCCTCACCGAGCCGACGGGTCAGGATGCGAGTCGTCGACCAGTGCCCCTGGGCGTCGCTCCTGGCCCAGGCCAGGTGGTTCAGGTAGTCGTGCTTCGCCTCGTTCCAGATGCCGGAGACCGTCCAGAGCGCGAGTGCCCGGCCGCGACCGTCCATGGCGACCCGCATCGAGGTGACGTAGGGGCCCTTGCCGAGGGTGACCGGTGCCGCCCAGGACTTCCCGCCGTGCGGCCGGACGGAGGCCCGGACCTTGCGGTACCGAACGGTCCACGCGACCGCGACGTCACCCTGGGGGTTCGCCGCCAGCTTCAGTCCCGACACGGACCCGACGGCGATCTGGCGGGGGGTGCTCCAGGCTCCGGCATCGGCGCGCCTGGCCACCCGCACCCCGTTCTTGCTCCACGCCACGGTGGTGACGCCGTTGCCGTCCACGATGGCGTCTGGCTTGCGCCCCTGGCCCACCTGCACGGGGGTCGACCACGCCCCGCCGGCGAGGTGGGACTCCTCGATCCGCCAGGTGGTACCCACCTTCCGCTCCCAGACGACCGAGGCGAGGCCGCTGCCGGCGACGGCAAGGTCGTAGGTCGCACGGTCGGAGAGGTCGTCCGAGATGGCCTTCGGCGCCGTCCAGCCGCCACCGGCGCCCCGGCGCGACACGGTCACGGGGCCGGGCGTCTCGTCGTCACCCGCGACCCAGGCCGCCACGGCCGTGCGGTCGCCGCGCACCCGGACCATGGCCGGTTCCCGGTCCTGGTTGTAGACGTCTACGTCGACCCCGAGGTCCTCCGCCGGCCCCCAGACGTCCGCGGCCGAAGCCTGCGGACCCGATGGGACGACCGAGAGGGCCGCCGCTGAGAGAAGAGCCGCGGTGACCGTCGCCACCCGGCTGCGCTGCCGATGCACGCGAAACATGAGACCTCCTCTAGAGATGCCCCTCTTCCGATGCTGCCTCTTCGCTGAACCGCGCGGCAGAGACGAAAGTCCCAAGGTGTCGTCGGGGCCCTGCGGGCGGTGTCCGGCAGGCGGACGTGGCCGGACGGCTTCCTGCGCGTGCCTACGCTCGCATCAACGTCCGCCGGCACCGATCGTCCACCCAGGAGCACAGATGACCTACCGTCCCGAGACCCTGGCAGTACACGCCGGCCAGGAGGAGCACGACTCCGCGACCAACGCCCGAGCCGTGCCGATCTACCAGACCACGTCCTACGTCTTCAACGACACCGAGCACGCCGCCAACCTCTTCAGCCTCGCGGAGCCGGGCAACATCTACACCCGGATCATGAACCCGACCCAGGACGTCTTCGAGCAGCGGATGACCCAGCTCGAGGGCGGCGTCGGTGCCCTGGCCGTCGCGAGCGGCTCCACCGCGACGACCTACGCGGTGCTCAACCTGACCTACGCCGGCGACAACATCGTGGCGATGTCCACGCTCTACGGCGGCACCTACGCGCTGTTCGCCCACACCCTGCCGCAGTTCGGGATCGAGGTGCGGTTCGTGGACCCGGAGAAGCCCGAGGACCTCGCGAAGGTCGTCGACGACAAGACCCGCCTCGTCTTCGGCGAGACCGTCGGCAACCCCAAGATCAACGTCGTCGACATCCCGGCGTGGGCCGAAGCCGCGCACGCGCTGGGCCTGCCGCTGATCATGGACAACACCGCACCGACGCCCTACCTGGTGAGGGCGCTCGAGCAGGGCGCCGACGTGGTCGTGCACGCGGCGACCAAGTTCATCGGCGGCCACGGTACGTCGATCGGCGGGGTGATCGTCGACTCCGGGAAGTTCGACTGGGCGGCCCACTCCGACCGGTTCCCCGGTCTCACGAAGCCCGACCCGGCCTATCACGGCGTGGTGTGGACCGAGGCGGCCGGCCCGGCGGCGTACATCATCCGGGCGCGCACGGTGCTGTTGCGCAACACCGGCGGCGCGATCACGCCGATGAACTCCTGGCTCTTCCTCCAGGGCCTCGAGACGCTGCACCTGCGCATGGAGCGACACAGCGCCAACGCGCTCGAGGTCGCGCAGTTCCTCTCCGCGCACGACGCCGTGTCGTGGGTGAGCTACCCGGGCCTCGAGGACAACCCCTACAAGGCGGTGCACGACCGGATCGGCACCGGCAAGGGGTACGGCGGCATCTTGAGCTTCGGCCTGAAGTCCGGTCGCGACGGGGGCAAGCGGTTCATCGAGTCGCTCGGCCTGTTCAGCCACCTGGCCAACATCGGTGACGCGAAGTCGCTGGCGATCCACAACGCCACCACGACGCACAGCCAGCTGACCCCCGACGAGCTCGAGGCGGCGGGCGTGCCGGAGGACATGGTGCGACTGTCGGTCGGCATCGAGAACGTCGAGGACCTCATCGCCGACCTGGACCAGGCGCTCGCGGCGAGCAAGTGACCCAGAACAAGTGACCCCGTGACCGGCCCGCTCGGCTACGTCGAGACGCAGCGGGTCGTCCTGGCCAGTCCGGACGACCCGTTGCAGCTGCGTGGCGGCGGACGGTTGGACCACGTCGAGGTCGCCTACGAGACCTACGGCGAGCTGTCGCCCGAGCGCGACAACGCGGTCTTCGTCTGCCACGCCCTCACCGGCGACGCCCACGCCGCCGGCCTGCACGTGGGCGCCAAGAAGCGCGGCTGGTGGGACAACCTGATCGGCCACGGCAAGCCGGTCGACACCGACCGGTTCTTCGTCATCTCGCCCAACCTGCTGGGCGGCTGCTCGGGCACGACCGGCCCGCTGTCCACCGACCCGGCCACGGGCGCGCCGTACTGCCTCGACTTCCCCATGCTGCACATGACCGACCTGGTGGCCGTCCACCGGCGGCTGGCCGCGCACCTCGGAGTCGAGAGGTTGTACGCGGCCGTCGGGGGGTCCCTGGGCGGCATGCAGGTGCTGCAGTGGGCGATCGACGACCCGGACGCGATCGACCGCGCCGTCCTCGTGGCCGCGTCGTCGCGACTGACGCCGGAGAACATCGCGTTCTCCACAGTCGGGCGCGAGGCGATCATGTCCGACCCCGACTTCTGCGGAGGTCGCTACGTCGAGCAGGGCGTCTTCCCGTGGCGCGGCCAGAAGGTCGCGCGGATGATGGCCCACATCACCTACGTGTCGGCACAGTCGATGGAGACCAAGTTCGGTCACCGCCGACGCTCCCGTGGCGACGACTGGACCCTCGGACCGGACTTCGAGGTGGAGCACTACCTGCAGCACCAGGGCCAGGTGTTCCTGGACCGCTTCGACGCGCTCTCCTACCTCTACCTCACCCGGCTCCTCGACTACTTCGATCCCTTCGGCGACCCGTGGACCGCCGAGGCGTTGCGCCGTACGACGACGCGCTTCCAGCTGACCTCGTTCGACTCCGACTGGCGCTTCGACTCCGCTCAGTCGGCGGCGCTGGCCGGGCGGCTGGAGGCACTGGGCGTGGAGGTGGACTGCGCGGAGCTGACCTCTCCCTTCGGCCACGACTCGTTCCTGCTCGAGCCCCACGGCTACCACGACCGGATCGCCGACTTCCTCGCCTGACCGCCCTCCACAGAGGCTCCCGTCGTCGCGGTAGTCCCTAACCGGGGAGCGGTTGTCGGGTCGAGAAATCGCTCTCCTGTTGAGGACTAGCCCGTGAAGTCGCAGCCCGGTGTCATCCGCCCCAGTCCTGGGCCGGTATGCCGCTGCCGGCCACGGCGCCATCCAGCCCGCCTGGCGCTCGCCGTCCTGGGTCCCCAAAGGCAGGCGCCCGACGCTTACCAGCCCGAGGGCACGCGCGGTGGTGCGGATGTCGGCGACGGGGAAGGTGTGGCCCTCCCGGTTGGCCTTGCCGATCCACCAGTCGGCGATTCCGGTGCGTTCGGCGATCTGCCCGACCACCGCAGGCGGGAGGTAGCCCGCGGCGGTCAGCGTGACGCCGTCGCCGACGACGTCGAGAAAGGTGCGGCGCGCTCCTGCGGTCTCTCTCTGTGGAGCCTAGGGGACTCGAACCCCTAACCCCCTGCTTGCAAATCGACCCGGAGCAGGCGCAATATGGCTCTGACCTGCGGAAACGTCGGACACGTGTGGACAAGATTCCCCTATTTGGGACATTGTTTCCCCCACCAGTCCCCCACAGGGA
>JBAZRQ010000089.1:0-2255 GCA_041662925.1 Nocardioides sp.
CCACCGGAGACGGCCGCGGCCGCTCCTCCCGCGTCTGGAAGCAGGACGGTGGGCTCTTCTCCTACCTTTCCGTGGACACCTTCTCCGGCATCGAGCCGCTGGAGACCCCGCAGGTCTACCCCGTCGACGTCACCCAGTGGTCGCTCGTCGACGGCGCCCTGGTGCCGGCCCCGGTCGGGGAGCAGTGCGTCGACCACGCCTCGACCGACCCCATGACGTACGACGGCCTGCCGGTGCCGTGCCCCGAGGGATACGGCACCGGCGGCTCGTCCACGCTGTTGCCTGACCAGGAAGACGTGATCGGGCCGGGGGAGTCCTTCGCGGTGTCGGAGGGCTCGGAGGGCTTCACCGTCAGTCTCGACGGGAGCGAGCTCGTGGTCGTCCTGCCCGGGGGCGAGGAGCGGCGCGTGCCGCTGTCGGGCGGCGGGGACCCGATGGTCTACACGACCCCCGTGAACCTGGCGGGCGGCGACCTCAATGTCCTGGTGGCCCAGGAGGGCGGCGACAGCAGCAAGATGACGCTGGTCACCCTCCGCCAGGGCCGGGTCACAGCCACCCTGACCGAGGGACCGGTGCCGTTCGGAAACGGGTGGCTCGGACCCGACTTCGACCGGAGCTTCCGGACCTGGATCGGCCCGGAGGGCGTGCTCTACACCCGCGTGCAGACCGAGCCCGGCGCCGAGGAGTACGACGTCTACCGCTGGAGCCTGGGTGGCACGGTCAGCATGGGCGCTACCCCCACCCTCCAACCCCTGCTCGTGCGTCAGGGCTCGAGGGTGTAGCCCAGCCCGCTGGTGGTGAGCAGGTGGCGAGGATGGGCGGGGTCGTCCTCCAGCTTGCGGCGCAGCTGGGCGGCGTAGACCCGCAGGTAGTGGCTCTCGTGCTCGTAGCCGGGCCCCCACACCTCGCGCAGCACCTGCTCGCGGGTCACGAGCCGCCCCAGGTTGCGGGCGAGCAGCTCGAGGAAGGCCCACTCCGTGGGGGTGAGCCGTACGTCGGTCCCCGCGCGCGTGACGCGCTTGCGCGCCAGGTCGATGACGAGTGCCCCCACCTCGACCGTCGAGACGGTGGGCGCGGCCTCCTCCGCGCGGCGGACCGCGGCGCGGAGCCGGGCCATCAGCTCGTTCATCGCGAACGGCTTGGTGACGTAGTCGTCGGCGCCGAGGTCGAGCGCCTCGACCTTGTCCTCGCCGTGCTGGCGCGCCGACAGGACCACGATCGGGACCGTCGTCCAGCCCCGCAGCCCGGCGATCACCTCGGTGCCGTCCATGTCGGGCAGGCCCAGGTCGAGGAGCACGACGTCGGGATGGGTGGTCGCGGCGGCGTCGAGCGCGCTGCGCCCGTCCGCGGCGGTGACCACCTCCCAGCCGTGCGCGCGCAGGTTGACCGCGAGGGCCCGGGCGAGCGCGGGCTCGTCGTCGACCACGAGGACCTTGTGCATCACGACTGCTCCACCGGCCCTTCCGTCGGCCCTTCCGTCGGCCCTTCCGTCGGCGCCCGCGGCACGGACAGCACCATGGTGAGGCCACCGCCGGGCGTGTCCTCCGCCGACAGCGTGCCGCCCACCGCCTCGGTCAGCCCGCGGGCCACGGCCAGGCCGAGGCCCAGCCCGCCGGGGGAGGCGTCGTCGAGCCGCTGGAACGGCTCGAACATCCGCTCGCGCAGGTCGGGAGCGACCCCCGGCCCGCGGTCGACCACCATCACCTCGACCGTGGTGGGGAGCACGTGCGCGAGCACCCGCACCGGTGCGCCTCCCGAGACGCGCACGGCGTTGCCGACCAGGTTGGCCACCACCCGCTCCAGGAGCCCGGCGTCGGTCAGCACGAGCGGCACCGTCTCCGCGACGTCCAGCACCACCGCGCCCACTGGGTGACCGGACACGGCGAGGGGCAGTACCTCCTCGAGCGACCGCGCCCGCAGCACGGGGTGCAGCAGCCCCGTCTGCACCCGCGAGAGGTCGAGCAGGTTGTCGATGAGCCGCTCGAGCTGGTCGGTCGAGGAGTCGAGTGCTTCGACCAACGTCGCCCGGTCGCCCGCGTCCAGCCCACCGGAGACCAGCCCGTCGACTGCCGCCCGCATCGTGGCGAGCGGCGTACGCAGGTCGTGCGAGACCGCGCGGAGCAGAGCCGTGCTGGTCGCCTCGGCGCTCTCGAGGGTGGCGGCGCGCTCGTCGCGCTCGCGCAGCCGGCGGTACTCCAGGACCAGGCTGGTCTGCAGCGCGAAGGCCTCCAGGACCCGCTGGTCGGAGGCCCGTA
>JBAZRQ010000089.1:2265-6976 GCA_041662925.1 Nocardioides sp.
GATCACGTGGTCGTCGTCGACCCGCACCCGGTTGTCCCCCTGCTCGGGTGTGCAGGCGTGGTCGGGTCCGCTGGCGGCCACGACCTCCCAGCCGACGCCGCCCCGGGCGAGCAGCGCCACCGACTCCTGGCCGAACGTCTCCTGCAACCGCGCGACGATCGCCTCGGCGGTGTCCTGGCCGGTGAGCACCGAGCGGGAGAGCGCGCCCATCGTCGCCGCCTCGGTGCGGGCCCGGGTCGCGTCGGCCGCCCGCCGCGACGCGCGGTCCACCACGGTCGCCACCCCCACGGCGACCGCGACGTAGACGGTCAGCGCGATCACGTCCTCCGCGTGCGCGACGGTGAGGCGACCGACCGGCGGGGTGAAGTAGTAGTTCAGCGCCAAGAAGCTGACCACCGCGGCCAAGATGGCGGGCAGCAGACCACCCACCAGCGCGACCGCCACGGTCGCAGCGAGCAGCAGCAGTTCGGCGACGGCGAGCTGGTCGGTGCCGGCGGTGCGGTCGAGCACCACCGTCAGGAGCAGCGGGAGCAGCACGGCGAGGCCCCAGCCTGCCAGCTGTCGTGAACGCGACAGCGGCGAGAGCAGCGGCCGGGACCGGACTGCGCGGGAGACCTGCTCGTGCGTCACCAGGTGGACGTCGATCGACCCGGCCAGGGAGGCGATCCGGTCGCCGGTCGAGCCGGTGAACAGCCGACGCAGCCGGCCGTGCCGGGACACGCCGACGATGATCATGGTCGCGTTGGCACCGGACGCGAAGTCGACCACTGCCTCGGGCACGTCCTCACCCACCACGGAGTGGAAGGTGCCGTCGAGGGAGGCCACGAGCTCCTGCGACCGCACGATCCGGGTCTCGTCGGCGCTGCGCAGGCCGTCGGTCGCGATCACGTGGACGGCGAGGAGGTCGGCGCCGGCGGCGCGCTGCGCGAGCCGGGCGCCGCGCCGGATCAGCGTCTCGCTCTCCGCGCCGCCGGTGACGGCTACGACGATCCGCTCCTTCGCGGGCCAGGACTCCTGGATCTGGTGCGCCTTGCGGTAGTCGTCGAGCGCGTCGTCGACCCGGTCGGCCAGCCAGAGCAGGGCGAGCTCGCGCAGGGCGGTGAGGTTGCCCACCCGGAAGTACGACGTGAGCGAGGCGTCGATGTTGTCGGCCTTGTAGATGTTGCCGTGGGCCATCCGCCGCCGTAGCGCGTCGGGTGCCATGTCGACGAGCTGGATCTGGTCGGCGGTGCGCACCGCCTCGTCCGGCACGGTCTCGCGCTGACGGACGCCGGTGATCCGCTCGACCTCGTCGTTGAGGGACTCGAGGTGCTGGATGTTGACCGTCGTGATCACCGAGATGCCCGCGGCGCGGATCTGCTCGATGTCCTGTGCCCGCTTCTCGTGCGCACTCCCCGGCACGTTGGTGTGCGCCATCTCGTCCACGAGTACGACGGTCGGGTTGCGCGCGATGATGGCCTCGGTGTCCATCTCGGTGAACGTCGAGCCGCGGTAGTGGATCACCTTGCGCGAGATCACCTCCAGGCCCGTGATCTGGTCCTCGGTGTGCTGCCGGCCGTGGGTCTCGACGTACCCCACGACCACGTCGGTGCCCCGTTCCGCGCGTCGCCGGGCCTCGCCGAGCATGGCGTAGGTCTTGCCCACCCCCGGGGCGGCCCCGAGGTAGACCGTCAGCCGCCCCCGCCGGGGCTCACCCTCCATGCGCCGATCGTCGCACTCAGGCGCCGTCAGCGGCGGCGAGGACGGCGATGTTGAGCTCGAGCACGTTGACGTGCGGCTCGCCCAGCACCCCCAGCGTGCGGCCGTCGGTGTGCCCGGCGACCAGCCGGCGCACGGCCTCCTCGCTCAGGCCGTTGACATCGGCGACCCGGGGCACCTGGATGTCGGCGTACGCGGGCGAGATGTGCGGGTCGAGGCCGGACCCGGACGCGGTCACCGCGTCGGGCGGCACGTCGGACTCAGGGACGCCTTCGCGCTCGGCGATCTCCGTCTTGAGCGTCTCGATCGAGTCGACCAGGCCGGGGTCGGACGGGCCCAGGTTGGAGCCGGAGGTGCCGAGCATGTCGTAACCGTCGCCGGCCGCCGAAGGCCGGTTGTGGAAGAGCCCCTCGGCCTCGGAGAGCTGACCGATCAGCACCGAGCCGGCGGCCTCGCTCCGGTCGGTGGTGTGCTCGCCGGTCGTGGTGACGAGCGAGCCGTCGGCCTGCCACGGCAGCGCCACCTGGGCGATGCCGGTGATGGCGAGTGGGTAGGCCAGACCGAGGGCGAGGGTCAGGAGGACGAGCACGCGCAGCCCGGCCAGGCTCGTGCGGAAGAGGGTGTAGACGTCTTTCATCGGGTGACTCCTCAGAGACCGGGGATGAGCGAGATGACGAGGTCGAGCAGCTTGATCCCGACGAACGGCGCCACGAGGCCGCCGACGCCGTAGACCAGCAGGTTGCGCCGGAGCAGGGCCGTGGCCGAGGAGGGGCGGTAGCCCACCCCCCGCAGGGCCAGCGGGATCAGCGCGACGATGACCAGGGCGTTGAAGACGACCGCCGAGAGGATCGCCGACTCGGGGCTGCTCAGCCGCATCACGTTGAGCACGTCGAGCTGGGGAAACGCGACGACGAACATCGCGGGCAGGATGGCGAAGTACTTCGCCACGTCGTTGGCCACGGAGAACGTCGTGAGCGCACCGCGGGTGATCAGGAGCTGCTTGCCGATCTCGACGACCTCGATCAGCTTGGTCGGGTCGGAGTCGAGGTCGACCATGTTGCCGGCCTCCTTGGCGGCGGTCGTCCCGGTGTTCATCGCGACCCCGACGTCGGCCTGGGCGAGCGCCGGGGCGTCGTTGGTGCCGTCGCCGCACATGGCGACCATGCGGCCGCCCTCCTGCTCCTTGCGGATCAGCGCCATCTTGTCCTCGGGGGTGGCCTCGGCGAGGAAGTCGTCGACGCCCGCCTCGGCCGCGATCGCCTTGGCGGTGATGGCGTTGTCGCCGGTGATCATGACCGTGCGGATCCCCATGGCGCGCATCTCGTCGAAGCGCTCGCGCATCCCCTCCTTGACGACGTCCTTGAGGTGGACGACGCCGAGCAGCCGGGCCGGCCTGCTGCCGACCTGCTCGGCCACGACCAGCGGTGTACCGCCGGTCTGGCTGACCTGCTCCACCAGCGAGTCCAGCTCGTCGGACGTGGCGCCGCCGGTGCTGTGCACCCACTTGGCGACCGCCGAGCCGGCGCCCTTGCGGATCATCCGGCCGGGCAGGTCGAGGCCGCTCATGCGAGTCATGGCGGAGAACGCCACGAGCGTGCCCCCGACGTCCGGCCGCGGGCCGCCCACGAGGGTGACGATGCTGCGCCCCTCGGGCGTCTCGTCCGCCAAGGACGACATCAGAGCCGCTTCGGCCAGGGCGTCGCGCTCGACGCCGGTGAGCGGCAGGAGCTCGGTCGCCTGGCGGTTCCCGTAGGTGATCGTGCCGGTCTTGTCGAGCAGCAGTACGTCGACGTCGCCGGCCGCCTCGACCGCGCGGCCGGACATGGCCAGCACGTTGCGGCGTACGAGCCGGTCCATGCCGGCGATGCCGATCGCCGAGAGCAGCGCCCCGATCGTCGTGGGGATCAGGCACACGAGGAGCGCCGTCAGCACGATCGGCGACTGGTGCGCGTCGCTGTGGTCGGCGATCGGGTAGAGCGTCGCGCAGACCACCAGGAAGACCACGGTGAGTGCCGTGAGCAGCACGTTGAGCGCGATCTCGTTGGGCGTGCGCTGCCGCTCGGAGCCCTCGACGAGGGCGATCATCCGGTCCACGAAGGAGTGGCCCGGCTCCGAGGTGATGCGGACGACGATCCGGTCGGACAGCACGACCGTGCCACCCGTGACCGCGCAGCGGTCGCCCCCGGACTCGCGGATCACGGGGGCGGACTCGCCGGTCACGGCCGACTCGTCGACCGACGCGACCCCCTCGACGACGTCCCCGTCGCCGGGGATCCGCTCGCCGGCCACGACGACCACCAGGTCACCCGCGCGGAGCCGGGTGCTGGGGACCTCGTCGGTCGGGAGCTCGTGCAGGTTGCCGGTGTAGCGCAGCTGGTCGGCGCTGCCGCGCACCCGCCGTGCCATCGACTCCTGCTGCAGGGCCCGCAGGCTGGCCGCCTGGGCCTTGCCGCGGCCCTCGGCCACCGACTCGGCGAGGGTGCCGAAGAGCACGGTGAGCCAGAGCCAGGTCGTGACGAGCACACCGAGGGTGGAGGGGTCCAGGACCGACATCACCGTCGTGGCGAGCGCGCCCACCTCGACGACGAGGAGGACGGGGGTCGTCAGCAGGGCGCGGGGGTCCAGCTTGTGCAGGGCACCCGGGAGGGCCCGAAGGAGGTGGGAGCCGAGGATCTGAGAGGCGTTCACGACAGGGACTCCACGATCGGGCCGAGGGCGAGCACGGGCACGTAGGTCAGACCGACCACGACCAGCGCGACGCCCGAGAGGAGGGCCACGAAGAGCGGCCGGTGGGTGGGCAGGGTGCCGGCGCTCGGCGGCAGCTGCTGCTGCGTGGCGAAGCGGCCGGCCAGGGCGAGCACGAAGATCATCGGCAGGAAGCGTCCGGCGAGCATCAGCACCCCGAGCAGCGTGTTCCAGAACGGCGTGCCGGAGGTCAGGCCGGCGAAGGCCGAGCCGTTGTTGTTGGCGGCCGACGTGACGGCGTACACCGCCTCGGAGAGGCCGTGCGTAC
>JBAZRQ010000090.1:0-1516 GCA_041662925.1 Nocardioides sp.
TGGACGAAGCGCTGCGCCCAGGCTTCGGCTCCGCGGTGCCGCTGCCGCCGGATCGGGACGACCGGGGCCACGGGCGGGTCCTGGCGGGGGAGCAGGTCCAGGGCGAGGGTGCCCTGGGTGCTGGCGACGGGCACCGGGATGCGGAGCGGTACGACGGTCTCCGGGGGCATGGCTGACTCCTCAGGGGTGGGTGGGTGGCGAGGGCGGAAGGACGAGGCGCTGCCCGGGGCGGATGAGGTCGGGGTCGGCGCCGACGACGTCCCGGTTGAGCTGGTGGATGCGTTGCCACTCGGCGGCGACGTCGGCGTCGGTGGCGCCGGGACCGAGCGCCGTGGCGGCCAGGCTCCACAGCGAGTCGCCGGGGGCGACGACCACGACCCGGTCGCGCTCGGGGCGGGGGACCCGGAGGCCGCCCAGGGGCCGCTCGGGCAGGGGGAGGCCGGCGACGGCGGCCCGGACGCGGGGGTGGTCGTCCTCGTGCACGTGGCCCGGCGTGGCCGCGGCCGGCGCGGCGCCGGCTCCGACCAGGGCCACCCCGCAGGCCGCCAGCACCCAGCGCCGGGCCGGGGCCGGGACGCCGGGCAGACCCCACGGAGGAGCGTCACGCCACGCCTCGACGACCACGACGGACGTCACCAGCCACCACCAGGCGGCGCAGCCGGCCAACGCACCCGCGCAGAGCGAGACCAGCACCTGGTCGAACTCCGCGCCGCGCAGACCGGCCGAGGGCAGGTCAGCGGCGCACCAGGCGACGACGAGCGCCATCGCCACCGTGGTCGCCGTCCACACCAGCAGGCAGCGGAGGCGGCGAGCAGTCCCGAGACCGGTCATGGCTGATCCTTGCGTTTGCATCTGTTTGCGTTAGATTGCGCCTCTTTACTTTCATGGTCAAGCGTTCATCCACAGGCGCCGGTCGTTGGCCGTTCGACGACGAGCCGCGAGGACCTTCGCCCCTGGTTCGAGAAGCGCAGGCGTGGCTAGCGTGGGCTTCGTCCTGGGGAGGGTGCGATGCAGGGGTTCCTGGTCTGGGGAGCGTTCACCATTGCCGTCGCCGCGTTCTGCTTCTGGAGGCCGCAGGCAGCGCGGATCTTCGTCGGTGTCTTCTTCGCGGTGATGGGCCTGGGCGTCCACGGCGGGCTCATCGCCACGGACCCCCAGAGCTACGTCGACTTCGCCGCCGACGCGCCTTGGGCGGCCTATCGGGACCTGAGCCTCTGGCTGGTCGAGCCGAGCCCGACGGCCTTCGGCATCTTCATGCTCGTCTTCGAGACCGTCACCGCGGTGCTCATCCTCAGCCGCGGTCGCTACGTCACGTGGGGCCTGCTGGGCGCGATCGTGTTCCTGCTCGGCATCACGCCGCTGGGGCTGGAGGAGGTCCCCAACGTCATCCTGGCCGCCGGGCTGGCCACCCTGTTGACGAAGGACTTTCCCGCCGACGCGTGGACCACGCTGCGTCGTCACCGCAGCCGCCACGCCCAGCCGGTGTCGACGCCGCGATGACCGGCAGGGAGCGGAC
>JBAZRQ010000090.1:1526-6962 GCA_041662925.1 Nocardioides sp.
CTTCGAGAGCAACTACTTCCCGGGAGTGATCCTGATGGCCGTCGTCGGCGGCAGCTCCCTGATCGCCGCCGTCGCCATGCTCAAGCGCACCGACGGCTGGCAGCTCGCCAGCATCGTGGCCGGGACCGTCATGGTCTTCTGGATCGTCGGGGAGGTCGCGTCGATCCGGGCGTTCCACTTCCTCCAGGTGATCTACCTCGTGACCGGTGCGCTCGTCGTGCTCTGGACCCCGGCCCGCACGGATCGGGTCGCCGGCCGTTCGTGACGGTCGCCGGTCCCGTCTGGCACCCTCGGGGGGTGGCCTGGGAGGACGACGTGTTCGCGCTGCTCGACGACCTCGAGCAGCAGGCCGAAGCGCTCTACGACGCCGAGCGCGCGCCGGAGCTCGCGGACCGCAGCCGCTCGGCCTACCAGCAGGTCACGCTCGCCAGCCGGCTGATGGCCTCGCTCGAGCAGGACGTCGTGCTCGAGGTCCTCGGGGTGGGCGCGGTCCCGGGCACGCTGAGCCGGACCGCAGCGGAGTGGTGCCTGGTGCGCGGGCCGGGTCAGGACTGGCTGGTGCGGCTCGCGGCGGTCGCGTCGGTCACCGGGGCCTCCGAGCGCGCGCTGCCCGAGGTCGCCTGGTCGCCGGTGTCCCGGCTCGGGCTCGGCTCACCGCTGCGCCGGTTGGCTGAGTCGGGGGAGCGGTGCGTGGTCCGCTCGCTCGACGGTCACGCCCACGAGGGCGTGGTGTCCCGGGTCGGCCAGGACTTCGTCGAGCTCACCGGGCCCGGCGGCCGGACGATGCTCGTCGCGTTCACCGCGCTCGCCGCCGTGCAGAGCCACGACTGAGAGTCGCGATCCGGCCAGGTGTCAGGTCGCGTCGGAGTCGTACGGCGGGATCTCGCCGTCGTCGAGGGGGCGTTTGCCCTTGGTCCGGGTCGCGGCCTGCTCGCCCTCGGCGTCCTCCATCGCCTCCATGATGTGCTTGCGCACGATGGTGCGGGGGTCGAGGTCGCGCAGCTCGAGGTCGGAGAACTCCGGGCCGAGCTCGTCACGCAGCTCGTCGCGTGCGGAGTTGGCGAAGTCGCGCGCCTTGCGCAGCATCGCGCCGGCCTGCTTGGCCAGCTCGGGCAGCCGGTCGGGTCCGAAGACGAAGATCGCCACGAGGGCGATCACGGCTAGCTCGGCCAGCCCGACGTCGAACACCGGTCAGAACTTGCTGGTCGGGGTCAGTCCGAGCTGCATGCCGGCCAGTCCGCGCCCGCGACCCGACAGGGTCCCGGCGATCGCGGTGAGCTCGACCGCGGCGGGGGCGGTCGGGTCGGAGTCGACGATCGGCTTACCGGCGTCGCCACCCTCACGCAGCGACACGTCGATCGGGATCCGGCCGATCACCGGGACGTCGTAGCCGAAGCGGGCCGAGAGGGTGGCCGCCACCCGGTCACCGCCACCGGAGCCGAAGATCTCGATCCGGTGGTCCTTGCCCTCGTCGGTGCAGTGGGGGCAGGGCAGGTAGCTCATGTTCTCGACGACACCGACCACGCGCTGGTGCATCATCGAGGCCATCGTGCCGGCGCGCTCCGCGACCTCGGCGGCTGCCTCCTGGGGGGTGGTCACCACGACCACCTCGGCGCCGGGCAGGTGCTGCCCGAGCGAGATGGCGACGTCGCCGGTGCCCGGGGGGAGGTCGAGCAGCAGCACGTCCAGGTCGCCCCAGAACACGTCGGAGAGCATCTGGACCAGGGCGCGGTCGAGCATCGGGCCGCGCCAGGCGACGACCTGGTCGCGGCGCGGCTTGAGCATGCCGATCGAGATCACCGAGACGCCGCTCGGGGTCGGGACCGGCATGATCAGGTCCTCGACCTGGGTGGGCCGGATGTCGGCCACCCCCAGCATGGCCGGGACCGAGTGGCCGTAGATGTCGGCGTCGACGACGCCGACCCGCATGCCCAGCTTGGCGAGCGAGAGCGCGAGGTTGACGGTGACCGACGACTTGCCGACGCCGCCCTTGCCGCTGGCGATGGCGTAGACCTTGGTGAGCGAGCCCGGCTGCGCGAACGGGATCTCGCGCTGAGCCTGCCCGCCACGGAGGACCTCCTGGAGGCCGCTGCGCTGCTCGGCGCTCATCACCCCGAGCTCGAGGTCGACGCCGGTGACGCCCTCGACGCGGCTCACGGCCCCGGTCACGTCGCGGGTGATCGTGTCCTTGAGCGGACAGCCCGCCACGGTCAGCAGCACCCGGACGTGCACCAGGCCGTCGGGGTCGATGTCGACCGAGTCGACCATGCCGATCTCGGTGATCGGCCGTTTGATCTCGGGGTCGTTGACGGTCGCCAGGGCGGCGTTGACGGCGTCGAGAGTGGGCGTCGAGGAGGGAGAGCTCATGGTGGCGCCAGTCTAGGTGGCGGGCGTGTCCGGTCCCGAGGCGGCGGTGGGGTGAGACTGCTTACCCTCGTGTGCGGCCTCCGCGGGTGCGTCCTGGGACCGCTCGTCGAGGTCGGCCAGCAGCGCGCGCAGCTCGGAGCGCAGGAAGTCGCGGGTCGTGACCTCGCCGACCGCCATCCGCAGCGACGCCACCTCGCGGGCCAGGAACTCCATGTCGGCGTGCGCGCGGGCGTTGGCCTGCCGGTCCTGCTCCGCGATCACCTTGTCGCGCTGCTCCTGGCGGTTCTGGGCGAGCAGGATCAGCGGCGCGGCGTACGACGCCTGGAGGCTGAGCATCAGGGTCAGGAAGATGAACGGGTAGTCGTCCCACCGGGCGTCGGCGGGGGCCAAGGCGTTCCAGCCGACCCAGATGATCACGACCCCGGTCATGTAGATCAGGAACGTGGCGGTGCCCATGAACCGGGCGAACTGCTCGGCGAAGACGCCGAACGTGTCGGAGTTGTACGACGGTCGGCGGACCAGGCGGCGCCGGGTGCTGCGCGGGGTGTCCAGCCGGGGAGCGCGCGACTCAGCCATCCTTCACCCCCAGGGGGCCACCGCCGCGGGGCATCCGGTCGCGCCAGTTGGTGGGCAGCATGTGGTCGAGCAGGTCGTCCACGGTGACCGCGCCGAGCAGGTGGCCGTTCTCGTCGACGACCGGCGCCGCGACCAGGTTGTAGGTCGCCAGGTGGGCGGCCACCTGGTCGATCGTGGCCTCGGGGCGCAACGACTCCATCGAGTCGTCGAGGGCGCCCGCGACCAGCGTCGAGGGCGGCTCGCGCAGCAGCCGCTGGATGTGGGCGATGCCGAGGAACCTGCCGGTCGGGGTCTCCAGCGGCTGCCGGCAGACGTAGACCAGCGCCGCGAGGGCGGGGGTGAGCTCGGGGTTGCGCACGTGCGCCAGCGCGTCGGCGATGGTGGCGTCGGGACCCAGGATGACGGGCTCGGGGGTCATCATGGCGCCCGCGGTGTCGTCGACGTAGGACATCAGCCGGCGCACGTCCTCGGCCTCCTCGGGCTCCATCAGGCCGAGCAGGATCTCGGCCGTCTCGGGCGGCAGGTCGGCGATCAGGTCGGCCGCGTCGTCGGGCGACATCTCCTCCAGCACGTCGGCGGCCCGCTCGGAGTCGAGCGCTTCCAGGATCTGCACCTGGTCCTCCTCGGGCAGCTCCTCGAGCACGTCGGCGAGCCGCTCGTCGTCGAGGGCGGCCACGACGGCGGCGCGGCGCTCGAAGGGCAGGTCGTGGATCATGCTGGCGGCGTCGGCCGGCCGCATCTCGTTGAGTGCGGCGATCAGGTGGGTGGCGCCCTGCGCCTCCTCGCGCCCGACGAGCCCGGTGACGTCGCGCCACTCGACGACGTGGGTCTGCCCGCGTCGGCGCAGCCCCTTGGCCGGCTCCTGGACCGCGACCCGGCTCAGCACCCAGTCGCGGTTGCGGGCCTGCTCCATCGCCACGTCGTAGACCGTGCCGGTCACGCCGGTGTCCTTGATCACCACCGTGCGGTCGAGCAGCTGACCGATGACCAGCGTCTCGGTGGAGCGCTGCTCGAAGCGGCGCATGTTGAGCAGGCCCGTGGTGTAGACCTGCCCGCTGTCGATGTTGGTGACCCGGGTCATCGCCACGAAGATCCGGCGGCGCCCGAAGACCTCGGCGACCAGTCCGAGCACCCGGGGCTGGCTCTCCTCGGACCGGACCGCCACCACGAGGTCGCGGACCTTGCCGACCTGGTCACCGCGGGGGTCGAAGATCGGCAGCCCGACGAGGCGGGCGGCGTAGACACGCGCAGGGGTGGTGCTCACGGCGCAACGCTAATGCCACGACCCCGCGTCGGGGTCGCTCCGCGCCGGTTCGTCCTACACTCCTTGCATGAGGACTCGACGTTGGGTGGCTGCCTTGGCCCTGCCGCTGGTGCTCGTCACGGGCTGCGGAGACGACTCCGCGACGACGGCCGACGACCCCGAACCGACGCCGACGACCTCGGGCCCGCCGAGCCCGTCGGAGTCCGAGACGATGACGTTGCCGCCCGCCACGAGCCCGCAGTGCAGCGAGATCTGGGTCGACGGCCAGACCTTCCCGGAGCGCTACCGCGGCTGCTTCGAGGGCACCGAGAAGATCCAGGCCGAGTCGACCTACTGCGAGTTCGGCACCAAGCTCTTCTTCTACGACAACCGCTTCTACGCCGTCCCCAACGGCCCGGTCAACGAGACCGACGGCGCCCTGGCGAAGGACCCCGGGTTCAAGACCGCCATCAACAAGTGCGGCGGCTGAGCAACCACCGAAGTCACCTGAATCACCAGCCCCGGCTGTTACAGTCTCGTCAGTGGGGTACCGGGCGGTGAGAACCGTCTGCTGGGCCTCAGCCAGGTGGGACTTCCCCGATCTGCCCGACCCGACCGTACGACGCGACGCGCTCGTCACGGCGCCCTAACCAGGGAGTGTGAACCCAGCGTGCGACGACTCTCCGCCGCCACCGTGCTCGCCACCAGCCTGATCATCGTGACCAGCCTCCTCGGAGGCCTGCCCTCCTCGGCGTCCGCGGGCCAGAGCTTCGAGCCTGCCCCCTCGCTCACCGCCAGCCAGGAGGCTGCCGCGAAGAGGGGCACCGGCCCCAAGCCGGCGCCCGACAAGTACACCCCTCCGGCTGGACCGAAGTTCAACAACCCGCTCGCCGGCCGTGAGTCCCGCGGCCGGATCCGGCGCCACCTGCTGCGCACGATCAACAGCGTGCCGGGCCGCGAGCAGATCCGCATCGCCAGCTGGAACGTCAAGAGCACCGACATCCAGAACGCCCTGGTCCGCGCCCACGAGCGCGGCGTCTCGGTGCGCGTGATCATCGACCGCGGCAACGCCGGCCCGGCCAAGCCCAACCCCGGCTTCGACCGGATGACCCGCGCGTTCGCCGAGGGCCAGAAGAGCCGCCAGCCGTCGCAGAAGAGCTTCACCCGCAAGTGCGTGAGCTCGTGCCGCTACTACTCCGGCATCGCCCACACGAAGTTCTTCCTGTTCAGCAAGGCCGGCAAGGCGCACA
>JBAZRQ010000091.1:0-6952 GCA_041662925.1 Nocardioides sp.
GCCCGCGCCGCCGAGCGCTACCTCGAGCGGGAGCGGGCGCTGGCCCCCGCCTGAGACGCGCCGAGGGGACGGGGGTCCCCGTCAGCACCCGGAGTCGTGGTGTCGCAGTGCGGCGGCACGGTACTGCTCCCGCACGGCCGGTTGTGGCGCCGCCTCGAAGATGCGTACGTCGGAGGCCGGCCACGGCGGCAGCTCCTCGGTGCCGCTGAGCACCCACGCGGCCTGGCGGGCGGCGCCGTCGGCGACGCACTCGGCGACCGCAGGCACGAAGACCGGCACGCCGAGCAGTGCGGGTGCGAGCCGCCGGACCGCCGCGGACCTGGCGCCGCCCCCGACCAGCCAGACGTCGTTGACCGTCACGTGCTGCCGCCGCACGGTGTCGAGGGCCTCGGCGAGCAGGCAGAGGACGCCCTCCACGGCAGCGCGGGCGACGTTCTCCCGGGTGAGCGACGTCAGGGTGATGCCGGTCAGGGACCCGGTGGCGTTCGGCAGGTTCGGCGTGCGCTCGCCCTCGAGGTAGGGAACGTGCACGAGACCGCCGGCCCCGGGTCGCGCCGCCAGGGCAAGGGAGCTGAGCTCCTCGTGGCTGACTCCCAGCAGCGTGCTGACGGCGTCGAGCACCCGCGCCCCGTTCAGGGTGGCGGCCAGGGCCAGGTAGTGCCCGGTGGCGTCCGCGAACCCCGCGACGGCCCCGGTCGCGTCGTGGGTCGACTCCGCGGCCACGGAGGCGATCACGCCGGAGGTGCCGATCGACACCATCGTCTGACCGGTCCGGAGCCCGAGCCCGAGGGCCGCACCGGCGTTGTCCCCGCAGCCCGGCCCGAGGATCGGCCGAGCGCCCGCCCGGCTCCGACCGGCGCGCTGGCGAGGGCCGAGGACGTCGGGCAGCACCAGTCGGGACGCGTGCTCGTCGTCGCGCAGGGCCAGCGCCAGCAGGTCGCGCCGGTACTCCCCCGCGACGGCGTCGAAGTAGCCCGTGCCGGAGGCGTCGGAGCGATCGGTCACCAAGGTGGCCAGCGTGCCGTCCCCGCCCAGGCGCCAGGTCAGCCAGTCGTGGGGCAGCACGACCGCCGCCAGGCGTCGCGCCGAGTCGGGCTCGTGCTCGGCGAGCCACCGCAGCTTCGTGACGGTGAGGGAGGCAACGGGGACCGTGCCGACCGCGTCCGCCCACAGGCGGGCTCCCCGGTCGACGTCGCCGTCACCCGCCTCGCGGATGAGGTCCGCCGCGGCCTGCGCGGACCGGGTGTCGTTCCACAGGAGTGCCGGGCGGACCACGCTCCCCCGCTCGTCGAGGCACACCATCCCGTGCTGCTGGCCGGCGACCGAGATCGCCTCGACGTCGTCGAGGCCCCCGGCCGCCTCGAGGGCGGCCTGCAACGCCTGCCACCAGGACTCGGGGTCCACCTCGGTGCCGGCCGGATGCGGCGCCGAACCCTGCCGCACGAGCCGGCCGGTGGCGGCCTCGCGGACCACGACCTTGCACGACTGCGTCGACGAGTCGACGCCTGCGACCAGTGCCACCGCGGTCCCCCTCAGCCCAGCACGTGCTGCAGCGCGAGCTGCTGGAGCCGGACGAAGCCGTAGTCGCGCTCGGCGGCCCGGTGCGGGTCGAAGTCGTCGTCGGCGGCGAGGAAGTCCTCGAGCGACTCTCCCGCGGCCAGCGTCGGTGCGCCGAGCTCGAGGACGCCGGCGTACTCCATCGCCTCGGTGACCTGCGGATCCGCGCGGAACGCCCGGGCCTTCTCGGCGAGCATCAGGTAGGTCTCCATGCAGGCGCGGGCCGACTCCCAGACGCCGGTCATCCCTTCGGTGCGAGACGGCTTGTAGTCGAAGTGGCGCGGGCCGGTGTACCTGGGTCCGTCCGGGGTGGCCGGGAACCCGTTCTCCAGCAGGTCGACGGTGAAGAAGGCGGACATCAGGTCTCCGTGCCCGAAGACCAGGTCCTGGTCGTACTTCAGGCCGCGCTGGCCGTTGAGGTCGATGTGGAAGAGCTTGCCGCTCCACAGCGCCTGGGCCAGCGCGTGGTTGTAGTTGAGGTTGGCCATCTGCTCGTGACCCACCTCGGGGTTGAGTCCCACGACGTCGCCGTGCTCGAGCTCCGCGATCAGGGCCAGGGCGTGACCGACCGTGGGCAGGAAGATGTCGCCCCGCGGCTCGTTCGGCTTCGGCTCCAGGCCGATGCGCAGGTCGTGTCCCTGGGACTTGATGTAGCCGGCCACGACGTCCAGGCCCTCCTTGTAGCGCTCGAACGCGGCGTGCACGTCCTTGGAGGAGTCGTACTCCGCACCCTCGCGGCCTCCCCACATCACGAACGTGGTGGCGCCCATGTCGACGGCGATGTCCACCGCCTGCAGCACCTTGCGGAGTCCGAAGCGTCGTACGCCGCGGTCGTTGGAGGTGAGCCCGCCGTCCTTGAAGACCGGGTGGGTGAACGTGTTCGTGGTGACCATCTCGATGGTCAGTCCGGCCGACGTGGCCGCGCTCTTGAGCCGGGCCAGCCGCTGCCGCCGCGTGGCCTCGTCGGCGTCGAAGGCGAAGACGTCGTTGTCGTGGAAGGTGATCCCCCAGGCGCCCAGCTCGGCCAGGCGGTCGGCGTACTCCCAGGGATCGAGCGCCGACCGGGTGGGCGAGCCGAACGGATCACCCCCGGTCCATCCGACGGTCCACAGACCGAATGAGAACTTGTCCTCCGGGACGGGTGAGCGGGTCATGGCGTTACCTCGGTGGTCGGCGTGCACGGGTTCGGTCGTCGGTGGTGCTCAGGGGTCTCAGCGGGTCAGCAGCCCGGCGAGCTCGGGCCGGGCCCCGTCCCGGCGGAACACCGGGATCGAGTGCAGGGGGGCGTCGACGCGGAGCCACTGCCCGCCGTCGTGCTCGTCTCCGCGGAGGAGGTCGGTCCACGTCGCCCCGGCGGGCAGGTACACCAGCCGGCTCGTCGCATGCGCCTCCACGATCGGTGCGACGAGGAGGTCGGGGCCGAACAGGTACTGGTCCGCGAGGTCCCAGCAGGTCGGGTCGTCGGGGAACTCGTGGAACACCCCGCGCATGACCGGCTGGCCGTCCGCATGGGCCCGGGCCATCACCTCGCGGGTGTACGGGCGCATCGCCTCCCGCAGGCGCACGTAGCCGGCGAGGATCTCGTAGACGTCCTCGCCGTAGCTCCACAGCTCGTTGGGCGCCCCGGTGCGGCACCGCGGGGACCCGTCGGCGGCGGTGACCTCCTCGAACGGTGCGCGATCGCCGTGCATCCGCATGACGGGGCAGAAGGTGCCGAACTGGAACCAGCGGACGAGGAGGTCGCGGAAGTCGGGGTCGCCGACGTCGCCGCCGTGGAACCCCCCGATGTCGGTGGTGAACCACGGGATCCCGGCCACGCCCATGTGGATCCCCGCGGTGATCTGGCGACGGAGGTCCTGGTAGGTCGACTGGATGTCCCCCGACCAGACGAGGGCCCCGTAGCGCTGGCTGCCGAGCCAGGCGCAGCGAACCAGGTTGACGACCTCCTCCTGTCCCGCGGCCAGCTGACCCTCGTAGAACGCGCGCGAGAACAGCTGCGGGTAGAGGTTGCCGACCTGGAGGTTGGAGCCCAGGTGGTAGCGGTAGTTGTCGTAGTCGTACACGCCGTACTCGGGCTCGGCCTCGTCCAGCCAGAAGAGGCGCACGCCCAGGTCGTGGTAGTTGCGCCGGCAGAGCTCCCACACGGTCTCGCGCGTGCGCGGGTTGGTGACGTCGATGAAGACGCTCGGTCCCTGGAACCCCATCTGCAGGTCGATCCCCCGCTCGGTGCCCACCAGGAGGTTGTCCTTCTTGAACCGCGAGAAGTTCTCCGACTCGATGGAGACCTGGGGCCAGACCGACACCATCAGCTCCACGCCCAGGGACCGGAGCTCGGCCACCATCGCCGCGGGGTCCGGCCAGAACTCCTCGTCGAACCGGAAGTCACCCATGTGCGGCCAGTGGAAGAAGTCGGCGACGATGACGTCGAGGGGAAGACCGCGTCGCTCGTGCTCGCGCGCCACCTCGAGCAGCTGCTCCTGGTTCCAGTAGCGCAGCTTGCACTGCCAGTAACCCAGGCCGTACTCGGGCATCACCGGGACATGGCCGGTGGCGTCCGCCAGGGCGGCGCTGATGGCCGCCGGCGACGGGCCGGCCGTGACCCAGTAGTCGAGCTGCTGGGTCGAGTCGGCGACCCACTCGGTGCGGTTCGTCCCGAAGGTCGCGCTCCCGATCGCGGGGTTGTTCCACAGGAAGCCGTACCCCGCACTCGACATGACGAACGGGACGCTGGCCTGCGAGTTGCGGTGGGCGAGCTCCAGGGTCGAACCCTTCAGGTCCAGGATCGCCTGCTGGTACTGGCCCATCCCGTACAGCTTCTCGTCGGGCTCCGCCTCGAACGCTGCCCTGAGATGATGGGCGCCACCGGCGATCGGACGGAACTCCCGTGCGCGCAGCTTCAGCGCGCCGCCCTCGTCGAGCTCCCGCAGCAGGGTCCGGCCGGCCCGGTCGCGGAACTCCAGGGAGCACCTGTTCACCTGGTAGCCGACCTGCTCGTCGAAGAACTCCGAGGAGCGCAGCACGACGACGAGCTCCCCGTTGGTCAGCGTCGCCACGTCCTCGTCGACGTCGATCCGCGTGGCGGCCGGCTCCGGCTCCAGGAGGGCGAACTCGGAGTGCAGGACGTCTCCCATCGGCACGCTGCGCACCCGGACCGAGTGGGGGCCCCAGGCCTGGACCAGCAGGCTCTCGCCGGCTCCGCGCCAGGTGACGCTGTCGGGGCCGGTCTCGAAGGCAGTCATGTGGTGGTCTCTCTCTGGTCGAGCTGTCGCCGTGGGGCGCTGTGGGTGGGGAGTGGGTGAACGGATCGGGCTAGTCCTTGACGGCACCGGCGGTGACGCCGGCCGCGACGTACTTCTGGGCCACGACCAGCAACACCGCCGCCGGGACGGAGGCGACGACGGCTGTCGCCATCATCGGTCCCCACTCCTGGTTCTGCGCGCCGATGTAGTTGTAGATGCCCATGGTGATCGGACGCACGTGACCACCCTCCCGGTCCAGCGTGGACGCGAACAGGAAGTCCGACCAGGCCCAGAGGAACGCGAAGAGCGCCGAGGTGATGAGGGCGTTGCGGGACAGGGGCAGCACGATCGAGCGGAAGGTGCGCCACTCCGTGGCCCCGTCCAGCTGGGCCGCCTGCATCAGCTCCTGCGGCAGGCTCGCCATGAACGCCGTGAGGAGCATGACCGCGAACGGAACGGCGATGGTGGAGTCCGCCACCACCAGGCCCGTCACGGTGTTGAGCATGCCCAGCCTGGTGTAGATGGAGTAGAAGCCCAGCGACATCACGACCGCGGGCACCATCTGGGCCACGATGAGGACGAAGCCGATGGACCGGCGACCCGGGACCGCGAGCTTCGCCAGCGCGAAGGACGCCGGCGCCGCGACGACGAGCGTCATCACCACGGTCCCGAGACCGATGGCGAGGCTGGTGCCGAGGAACGGCAGCTGGTCGCGCAGCACGACGGCGTAGTGGTCCGTCGTGAAGTGGACGGGAAGCAGGTCGCCGCGCCGGATGCTGTCCCGCTCGGTGAAGGAGACGTTGACCATCCAGTAGACCGGGAACAGCATCGCCGCGGTCAGCACCAGCGCGAGCGGGGTCCGCCACCACGACGTACGCACGTCAGTCCTCCTGACGGCGCTGCACGGCCACGAAGAGGAGGCCGAACGACAGGGCCACGAGCAGGAGGATGGTGCTCACGACCGAGGCTTCGGAGTAGCGGATGACCGCCGAGGAGCCCTTGCCGAACGCCATGCCGTACGACGTGGTGGCCAGGGTCTGGGAGGTCCCCGTCCCGAACGTCATGATCCAGATGATGTCGACCACCTTCAGGGTGTAGACGAGACCGAGCAGGAGGGTCACCAGCGAGACCGGCCTCAGGAGCGGGAAGGTGACGCGCCAGAACTGCTGCCAGGGTCCCGCGCCGTCGAGCGCCGCCGCCTCGTGAAGATCCGCCGGGATGTTCTGGAGTCCGGAGTAGAGGATGACGAGGTTGAACGGGACGCCCAGCCAGATGTTGGCGATGATCACCGACATCAGGGCGTGGCCGGAGCTGAGCCACCAGACCGGCGCCACGCCCACGGTGCCGAGGAGCGCGTTGAGCACCCCGCTGTCCGGGTTCATCATCCACTGCCAGGTCGTGCCCGAGACGATCACCGGGAGCAGCCACGGGATCAGGAACATCGCTCGCAGCACCGACGAGAGACGGAACCCGCCACGATGGAAGAAGACCGCGAGGGCCAGCCCGATCGCGTACTGGAAGCACAGCGACACGACGGTGAACACGGCGGTCTGCTCGACCACCTTCCAGAACTGCGGGTCCGTGACGATCTCCCGGTAGATGCCGAGACCGACGAACGGCGCACCTCCGTAGACGAACGTGTTGCGGTCGTAGCGATGCAGGCTCATCAGGACGTTCTGCGTCAGCGGGTAGGCGTAGAACAGGACGAGGAAGACCATCAGCGGGGCGACGAACCCCGCCGCGGCCCACGCGCCGCGCCGTGACCGGATCATGAACCCTCCTCTGCTGCGCCTGTCGACGAACGTCGGTCAGAAGACCGAGCCCGCGTCCTCGAACGCCGCCTGCACGGCGGCGTCGTCGCCGGCCGCGTTGAGGGCGCCCTGCTCGGCCTTGGACAGCGAGGCCGAGACGTCGACGTACTCGCTCCCGAGCTCGGTCGTCCGGCCCTGGGCGCCCTCGACCGGCCCCACCCACGGCTCCCACAGCGGGTTCGCCGCCACCTGCTCGCCGCGGACGTCGGGCTTGGCGGAGAGGTAGCCCAGCGTCTCGTTGGTCGCGAGTGCGGCGTCGCCCTCGGTCAGGCAGGCGATCACGGCAGCGGCATTGGCGTAGTGGTCGGACGCGTCGTCGGCGTGGACGGGCGCGACGGCGAACTC
>JBAZRQ010000092.1:0-6951 GCA_041662925.1 Nocardioides sp.
CACCATGCGGATGCCGTCGGCGATGGCATGGTGTGCCCGGAACAGCACGGCGCTGCCGCCGTGGAACCCGTCGACGAGGACGGCACGCCACAGCGGCTCGCTCCGGTCGAGCGGCACGGTGCGCTGTGAGGCGATCAGCTCCTGCAGCTCGGCATCGCCGCCCGGTTCTGGGAGCACCACGTGCTCATAGCGATCCTCGAAGTCGGCGTCGGGTTGCTCGTCCCACCACCAGCCGCCCTCCTCACCGCGGACCACCACGCTTCGGAAGACGGGAAAGCGGTCCCAGAGCCGCTTCTTCGTGGCGTCGCGGTAGACGTCCCAGTCGATCGGCTCGGCCGTCCAGAAGAGGCTGTCGACCACCATCAGGTTGCCCGGCTTGTCCATCTCCAGCCACAGGGCGTCCTGCACCCCCAGCCGTTGTCGTTCGCTCATCACCTGCTCCTGACTCCCCGTACTCAGTCAGCGTGGTTCGGCCCGAGCCGTCTCGACAGGGGCAAACGTCACCAGTTGCCGTGGCGCTGGGACCCAGCACGCGATCCGGCTAGTCGTGCACGGCGAGCAGCGGGCGTACGGCGTGGCGCGCGGTGTGGATGCGTGACTTGACGGTGCCGAGCGGGATGTCGAGCAGCCTGGCGATCTCCTGGTAGTCGAGCTGCTGCACGTCGCGCAGCACCAGGGGCTCGACCAGCTCCGGGTGGTCGACCCCGATCACGTCGAGGGCCTCCAGCAGGTCGAGCCGGCTGCCCGCGATGACGCTCGTCGTGCGCGGGTCGGGCGCATGGGGCAGCTCGTCGGTGGGTCGCTCCGCGGCCCGCCGCTTGAGGCTGCGGTAGGTGGAGCGCGCGCTGTTGGACGCCACCGCGTGCAGCCAGGTCGTGAACTTGCTGCGCCCGGCGAAGCCGTCGATCTTGGTCGCGACCAGGAGCAGTGCGTCCTGGGTCGCCTCCTCGGCGTCCTCGGGGTGGATCAGCATCCGCCCGCAGATCCGGCGCACCCGGGGCTGGATCTCGGCGAGCAGCCGCTCCAGCGCCTCGCGGTCGCCGGCGGCGGCGCCGGCCGCCAGCTCCTCGAGCGTGGGGTCGCCGGGCTCCGAGGTCACCTGCGGCACAATACCCAGCGTGTCCCTCCCGGAACGGCTCGGTCGTCTCCAGCGAGTCAAGCGCCTCGGGGTGGGTGGGTTCGCGACCGTCTGGCTCTACCACGACGCCGAGCTGCGCTCGGACGTGGCGGTCAAGGCACTCGCCGACAACTGGGCCCAGCGCCTCGACGTGCGCGAGCGCTTCCTGGAGGAGGCGCGGATCCTGCGCAGGGCCGACTCCGACCACATCGTGCGCGTCTACGACATCGGCGAGGTCGACGGGACGCCGTACTTCGTGATGACGTACGCCGACCTCGGGTCGCTCGCCGACGTCCTGGAGCGGGAGCGGCGGCTGCCGGTCCCGACGGTGCTCGACCTGGTGCGCCAGGCCGGCGCGGGGCTGTCGGTGCTCCACGAGCACGGCGTGGTCCACCGAGACATCAAGCCCCAGAACCTGCTGATGCGCAGCGGCGGCAGCGCCGGTCCCCGGCTGCTCGTGGCCGACCTCGGCGTGGCCAAGGCGATGCTGCACGCGTCGGGACTGACGCAGGTGGTCGGGACTCCCGCCTACATGGCGCCCGAGCAGGCGGTCGGGGTCGGCATCGACGTGCGCGCCGACGTGCACGCGCTCGGGGCCGTCACCTACCAGATGCTCACCGGCGAGCTGGCCCGCACCGGCAGCATCGGCGAGCTCGTGCACGCCACGCTCCCGGCCCCGCCGTCGAGCCTGGCGGACCTGCCGAGCGCGGTCGACGAGGTGGTCCTGCGCGCGCTCGAGCCCGACCCCGAGGACCGCTGGCCCGACGTGGCGTCGTACGTCGCAGCGCTGCGCGCTGCCCTGCCCAGCCAGGTGCCCGGCGTCGAAGACCAGCCGACCCTCTGGCACGTCCCCGACCGCACCGCCACCGAGCGGGCTGCTCCGGAGTCCCCGCCGCCCGCGGCCCCGCCTCTCTGGCCGACCGTCCTGATCAGCCTGCTCGCCTTCGTCGCCGCCTTCGCCCTGGCCTACGTCCTGGTCACCACCCGCTGATCCCTTTCGCGCGTGTGCGGGCCAGGAGGCGACTAGGGTTGGTGGTGTGAGCCGCGCCACCCTTGCGGCTCGCTGAACCGGAGAGCCACCCACCCGCGTGGCTCGCGACAAGAGAGCGACGGACACCACCCATGTCTGGATTCCCCTCGGCCGACGTATTCGAGCTCGGCGCGGAGCACGAGCAGGTCGTCTTTGCCAACGACCCCGGCACCGGCCTCAAAGCGATCATCGCCATCCACTCGACGGCCCTCGGTCCCGCCCTCGGCGGCACCCGCTTCTACCCCTACCCCACCACCGCCGACGCGGTCCGAGACGTCCTCGACCTCTCCCGCGGGATGACCTACAAGGCCGCGCTGGCCGGCCTCGACCTCGGCGGCGGCAAGGCCGTGATCATCGGCGACCCGGCGACGCTGAAGAACGAGGCCCTGCTGCGCGCCTACGGCCGCTTCGTGCAGTCCCTCAACGGGCGCTACTACACCGCCTGCGACGTGGGCACCTACTCCACCGACATGGACCACATCGCGCGCGAGTGCTCCTACGTCACCGGCCGCACCACCGCCCACGGCGGCGCCGGCGACAGCTCCGTGCTCACGGCGTACGGCGTGTTCCAGGGGATGCGCGCGGCTGCCACCGTCGCGTGGGGCACCGACTCCCTGGCGGGGCGCACCGTCGGCGTCGCCGGCGTCGGCAAGGTCGGCCACCACCTGGTGCGCCACCTCGTCGAGGACGGCGCCCACGTCGTGGTGAGCGACCTCTACGAGCCGTCGCTCGACCGCGTGCGTGCGGAGTTCCCCGACATCCGGGTCGCCGCATCGACCGACGCGATGGTCGCCGGACCGCTCGACGTCTACGCGCCGTGCGCCATGGGCGGCGCCCTCACCGACGAGGTCGTCGAGGCGCTTTCCGCGCGGATCGTGTGCGGCGCCGCCAACAACCAGCTGGCCCACCCCGGGGTCGAGAAGGCGCTCGAGGCCCGCGGGATCCTCTACGCCCCCGACTACTGCGTCAACGCGGGCGGGCTGATCCAGGTGGCCGACGAGCTCGAGGGTTTCTCGTTCGACCGAGCGCGTCAGCGCGCGACCGGCATCTTCGACACCACGAAGCGCGTGTTTGCGCTCGCGGAGGCCGACGGCGTGCCGCCGGCCATCGCGGCCGACCGGCTGGCCGAGCGCCGCATCCGCGACGTCGGCCGGCTGCGCGGCATCTGGCTGGCGAACCAGAACTAGGGGAGGTCAGTCCCGGGAAGGCTCGATGACGTCGGACCACTTCTCGAGCACCTCGGGATCGACTTGCTCCTCCCTGGTGCCACCGTCACCGTGCAGCTCACTGGCGAGCGCCCCGAAGTCCGTCTCG
The DNA here is from genome assembly GCA_041662925.1 of Nocardioides sp. Lineage (GTDB taxonomy): Bacteria > Actinomycetota > Actinomycetes > Propionibacteriales > Nocardioidaceae > Nocardioides. Next base: position 3,462 of record JBAZRQ010000092.1, read on the forward strand.
TGCGTGCGGTACTTCAGGTCGCGTGCGACCTTCGTCTGCTTGGCTTTAGCTCGGCCGCGCCCCATAGGGTCAGCCCCCTCGCAAGTCGGCCGGGGCAACCATGGCTCCCGGGCTGTCTCAAAGTATTTCTCGTGAACGCAACGCTACCCGGTGCCTGGGTGTTCCCGCACGCGCGGGGCCCTTCTGAGCCAGGATTTCCGGGTACGCCGTGGGCGAACGGTCACCAACCGGGGTGCTGGCCCTCCAGGACCACCCGTCCGGACTGCTCCGGGTCGACCGCGACCTCGCCCATCACCCAGGCGCGGATCCCGAACTCCGCGAGCACCTCGATCGCCCGGTCCATCGCCGCGGGCGCGGTGATCGCGACCATGCCCACGCCGCAGTTGAGGGTGGCCTCGAGGTCGGGCTGCGACACCGAACCGACCCGGCGTACGACGTCGAAGATCGGCTGGGGCGTCCAGGTGCCGCGCTCGAGGGTGGCCATCAGCTCGGCGGGCATCACCCGGGCCAGGTTGGCTGCGAGGCCGCCGCCGGTCACGTGCGACATCGCGTGGACCTCGGTCTGCTCGGCGAGCGCCAGGCAGGCCTTGGCGTAGATCCGGGTCGGGGTCAGCAGCTCCTCGCCGAGCGTGCGGCCGAGCTCGGGGACGTCGCGGTCGAGCTGCCAACCGGCAGTGTTGAGCAGGACGTGACGCACCAGGGAGTAACCGTTGGAGTGCAGGCCGCTGGCCTCCATGGCGATCACGGCGTCCCCGGGACGCACCCGGCCGGGGCCGAGCAGCCGGTCGGCCTCGACCACACCCGTGGTCGCGCCGGCCACGTCGTACTCGTCGGGGCCCAGCAGCCCGGGGTGCTCCGCGGTCTCGCCGCCCACCAGGGCGCACCCGGCCTCGACACAGGCCTCGGCGATGCCCTTGACGATCGCGGCGATCCGCTCGGGCACCACCCGTCCGCAGGCGATGTAGTCGGTCATGAACAACGGCTCGGCGCCGCACACCACGAGGTCGTCGACGACCATGCCGACCAGGTCGAAGCCGATCGTGTCGTGGACGTCCATCGCCTGCGCGATCGCGACCTTGGTGCCGACACCGTCCGTGGAGGTCGCCAGCAGCGGCCGCTCGTAGCCCTTGAGCGCGGAGGCGTCGAAGAGTCCGGCGAAGCCGCCCAGGCCGCCGATCATCTCCGGGCGACGGGCCTTCTCGACCCAGCCCTTCATCAGCTCGATGGCCTTGTCGGCGGCCTCGATGTTGACGCCGGCCTCGGCGTAGGCGTTGGGGGCCCCAACGATTGGGTGCTGGCTCACGGCGTCAGTTCCGATCAGGGGTTGTCGATCAGGGGTTGTTGAGGACGGGGAGCGCCTTGCCCAACGTCGGGGAGTTGAGCGTGGCCTCGAGCAGGTGCTTGCCGAGCAGGCTCGCGTCGGGCAGCTCGATGGGGTACTCGCCGGTGAAGCAGGCGGTGCAGAGCCGGGTCTTCTCCTGCTTGGTCGCGTCGACCATCCCGTCGAGCGAGATGTGACCGAGGCTGTCGGCGCCCACACTGGCCGCGATCTCCCCGGGGGCTGGCCCGTTGGCGATCAGCTCGGCCCGGGTGGCGAAGTCGATGCCGTAGAAGCACGGCCACTTCACCGGCGGGCTGGAGATCCGCACGTGGACCTCCTTGGCGCCGGCCTCGCGCAGCATCCGGACCTGGGCCCGCTGGGTGTTGCCGCGCACGATCGAGTCGTCGACGACCACGATCCGCTTGCCGCGGATCATGTGCTCGAGCGCGTTGAGCTTGAGCCGGATGCCGAGCTGGCGCAGGGTCTGGCTGGGCTGGATGAACGTGCGGCCGACGTAGGCGTTCTTCACGAAGCCCTGGCCGAAGGGGATCCCGCTCTCCTCCGCGTAGCCGGCGGCGGCCGGGGTGCCCGACTCGGGCACCGGGATCACGAGGTCCGCGTCGACGGGGAACTGGCGGGCCAGCTCGCGGCCCATCTCGACCCGGGACTCGTGCACGCTGCGCCCGGCGATGGTGGCGTCGGGCCGCGCCAGGTAGACGTACTCGAACACGCAGCCCTTCGGGTCAGGGGCGGCGAAGTGGTGGGAGCGCAGGCCCTGGTCGTCGATGACCAGCATCTCGCCGGGCTCGACCTCGCGTACGACGCTCGCGCCGATGGTCGCGAGGGCGGCGTCCTCGGAGGCCACCACCCAGCCGCGGTCGAGGCGGCCGAGCACCAGCGGCCGGATGCCCTGCGGGTCGCGGGCGGCGAAGAGGGTGTTCTCGTTCATCCAGACGAACGAGAACGCGCCCTCCAGCAGCGGGAGTACGTCGAGTGCTCGCTGCTCGAGGGAGGTGTCGGGGTGGTGAGCCAGCAGGGCCGTCACCAGGCCGGTGTCGTTGGTGGACGACTCGAGGTTGCGCGCGTGGAGGTCGAGCTCGCCGGGGTCGGAGGGCAGGTCGGCGACCAGCTGGGCCAGGTCGTGGGTGTTGATCAGGTTGCCGTTGTGGCCCAGGGCGATCGAGCCGTCGGCGGTGGGGCGGAAGGTCGGCTGCGCGTTCTCCCAGGTGCTCGCGCCGGTGGTGGAGTAGCGTGCGTGGCCGATCGCGAGGTGGCCGTTGAGGGAGTTGAGGGTGGTCTCGTCGAAGACCTGCGAGACCAGCCCCATGTCCTTGTAGACCAGGATCTGGCGCCCGTTGCTGACCGCGATGCCGGCCGACTCCTGGCCGCGGTGCTGCAGGGCGTAGAGGCCGAAGTAGGTGAGCTTGGCGACATCCTCACCCGGCGCCCACACCCCGAAGACGCCGCAGGCGTCCTGCGGGCCCTGGTCGTGCGGATCGAGCGCCGCGGTCAACCGACCGTCTCCGCCGAGGCGCTGGCCGCGACTGCTGAGGTAGGGCACACGGTGATTCTAGGAGATGCGCTGCTGAAAGGTGATTTCCGGTCGTAGCATGGCGGCCGCAGGTAAAGAGACCAGTGAGGTGAGATGGCCCCCGAGGCCCAGGACGCCCCCGAGAGCTGGTCCGACCCCCTTTCCCGCGAGTCCGTCCAGCTGATCGCCGAGGGTGTCACCGAGATGGTCGGCTTCCAGGTCGCCATCATCAGCGTGGTGCGCGGTGAGGCGCTGCGCGCCGTGGCCGTCGCCGGCAGCGACGAGGCCCGCGAGCAGCTGTTGGGCTCGGCCACGCCGATGCAGGTCATCCACGACGAGGTGGCCCGGGCCGACGACTGGGGCCGGTTCAAGTTCGTGCCCTACGACCGCCAGGGCGGACCCAGCGCCGACTACGGCTGGGTGCCCGACTTCGTCCCCGAGGACGGTCCCGACGCCTGGCACCCCCTCGACCTGCTGATCGCCCCGCTGCACGACGACGCCGGCAACGTCGTGGGGCTGCTGTCGATCGACCTCCCGGTCAGCGGCCGCAGGCCCGACGTGGGCCAGCGCTCCCTGCTGGAGAAGTACGCCGCCCAGGCCGAGCGCGCGGTCCTCGTGGCGCTGGAGCGCCATGACCT
>JBAZRQ010000093.1:0-6945 GCA_041662925.1 Nocardioides sp.
CGTACTGCTGACGCATCACCACCACGACCACTCCGAGGCGGCCAAGGAGTTCGCGGAGCGGATGGGCTGCGGCGTACGCGCCCTCGACCCGCACTACCGGCTCGGCTCCGAGGGGCTGGGCGACGGTGACGTGGTCTCGGTAGACGGTCTCGAGGTCCGGGTCGTGGGTACGCCGGGGCACACGGCCGACTCGCTGTCGTTCCTGCTGCCGGCCGAGGGTGCCGTGCTCACCGGCGACACCGTGCTCGGTCGGGGTACGACGGTCGTCGCCCACCCCGACGGGCAGCTGGGCGCCTACCTCGACTCGCTCGACCGGCTGCACGCGCTGGCGGCGGCGCACGAGGTCGCATCGATCTGGCCCGGACACGGACCGGTGATCACCGACGCGATCGGTGCTCTCGACTTCTACATCGCGCACCGCAAGGAGCGCCTCGCGCAGGTCGAGGCGGCATGGGTGACGCTCCGGGACGCGCCGCACCCCGAGGGCATCGCCGAGGACGAGGTCCCGCGCCGCGTCGTCGAGATCGTCTACCAGGACGTCGACCCGGTGCTCTGGGGTGCCGCCGAGCTGTCCGTGCGCGCGCAGCTGGCCTACCTGGCCGAGCGCCGCTGACGCGTCACGTCAGCGGGCGCGGCGGGCCAGTCGCTCGACGTCCATGATGACCACCGAGCGGGGCTCGAGGCGCAGCCAGCCGCGCGAGGCGAAGTCGGCCAGGGCCTTGTTGACGGTCTCGCGGGAGGCGCCGACCAGCTGGGCCAGCTCCTCCTGCGTGAGGTCGTGGTGGACGTGGACGCCGTCGTCGGCGGTGCGGCCGAAGCGGTCGGCGAGGTCGAGCAGCGCCTTGGCGACGCGGCCCGGGACATCCGAGAACACCAGGTCGGCGACGACGTCGTTGGCCTTGCGGAGGCGGCCGGCGAGCTGGGTCAGCAGGCCGCGAGCGACGACGGGGCGCCCCTCGAGCCAGCGCAGCAGGTCCTCGTGGGACAGCGACGCGAAGGTCGAGTCGGTGACGGCCGTGACCGTGGCCGAGCGCGGGCCGGGGTCGAAGAGCGACAGCTCGCCGAACATCTGGCCCGGGCCGAGGATCGCGAGGAGGTTCTCGCGGCCGTCGGAGGAGGAGCGGCCGAGCTTCACCTTGCCGTCGAGGACGATGTAGAGCTTGTCGCCTGAGTCTCCCTCGTGGAAGAGCACGTCACCGCGGCGCAGGCGCGTCTCGGACATGGACGCCCGCAGCGCCGTCGCGGCCTCGTCGTCGAGCGCGCTGAACAGCGGGGCTTGACGGAGTACGTCGTTGTCCACGGATCCTCCTGGATTGGTGTCAGGGCCGATCCTATCCAGTGGCTCAGGTCACACGGAAACCCAACCCGCCGTTGACCTGCGGACTTGGCGCCCGATGGTCGGTCTGCGGGCCTGTCCCAGGGGCGCCGTAGGCTGTCCGAGTGCCTGCGCCCGAGACCCCCACCGGCCTGGTCCGGCGCGCACGCAAGATCGACCGGGTGCTCGCCGAGACCTACCCCGACGCCCGCTGTGAGCTCGACTTCGACAACCCCTTCCAGCTCCTCGTCGTCACCGTCCTGAGCGCCCAGACGACTGACCGGCGGGTCAACGCGGTGCGGCCCACCCTCTTCGCCGCCTACCCCACACCGGCGGCCATGGCCGCCGCCGACCGCGCCCACCTGGAGCAGATCGTCGGGCCGCTGGGCTTCTTCCGGGCCAAGACCGAGTCGCTGCTCAAGCTCAGTGCGGCGCTCGTCGAGAGGTACGACGGCCAGGTGCCGCCGCGGCTCGTCGACCTGGTGACGCTTCCGGGAGTCGGGCGCAAGACCGCCAACGTCGTGCTCGGTGACGCCTTCGGCGTGCCCGGCATCACCGTCGACACCCACTTCGGGCGCCTCGCGCGCCGCTTCGGCTGGACCGAGGAGACCGACCCGGTCAAGGTCGAGCACGCCGTGGGGGCGCTCTTCCCCAAGCGTGACTGGGTGATGCTCAACCACCACCTGATCTGGCACGGCCGGCGCCGCTGCCACGCCAAGAAGCCCGCCTGCGGGGCCTGCCCGGTCGCGAAGCTCTGCCCGGCCTACGGCGAGGGGCCGACCGACCCGGTCGTCGCCGCGGCGTTGGTCAAGACGCAGGGTCCCGCGTGAGGCGCCTGCTGGTCGGCCTGTGTCTCGCCCTGCTGGTGAGCGGGTGCACCGGCGACGACCGTCCCGAGGTCAAGACACTCCCCGAGGTCACCCTGGTCGGCTTCGACTCCGACGAGGAGGTCGACCTCTCCACGCTCAGGGGGCCGCTCGTGGTCAACCTGTGGGCGTCGTGGTGCGGCCCGTGCCGGCGCGAGCTGCCGGTGCTCGAGGCGTTCGAGCAGGAGCACGGTGACCAGGTGGCGATGCTCGGCATCAACCACCTGGAGACGATCCGCGAGGAGGCCGAGCAGCTGATCGCCGACAGCGGCGTCACCTACGACCTGCTCTCCGACCTCGAGGGGGAGGTGAGCGACTCGCCGCCGTTCCCGTTCATCAAGGGGCTGCCCTTCCTGGCGCTCGTCGACGCCGACGGCGTCGTCGTCCACATGGAGTTCGTCGAGATCAAGTCGGTGGCCGAGCTCGAGGAGCTCGTCGAGACCCACCTGGACGTGAGCCTGTGACCGCCCCCTCCGACTCGTTGGACCTGCCCGACTGGCTCCGGCCGGTCGAGGTCGGCGCGCGGGCGATCACGGTCCACGAGCTGACCCGCTTCATGCCGCCAGAGGGCTCCGACGCCCGCCGGGGTGCGGTGCTCATGCTCTTCGGCGAGGGCCCGCACGGCCCCGACCTGCTGCTCACCGAGCGGGCCCACCACATGCGCTCGCACCCGGGCCAGGTCTCGTTCCCGGGCGGCACCCTCGACCCGGGCGAGACGCCCCACGACGCCGCCCTGCGCGAGGCGCAGGAGGAGACCGGGCTCGACCCGGCGGGCGTCGAGGTGTTCGCCGAGCTCCCCGAGCTGTGGCTGCCGCCGAGCAACTTCGCCGTGACCCCCGTGCTGGCCTGGTGGCGCGAGCAGAGCCCCGTGTCGGTGGTCTCCCCCGACGAGGTACACGCCATCTACCGGGTCCCGCTCAGCGAGCTGACCGAGCCGACCCACCGGATCGCCGTACGCCACCCGAGCGGTTGGGTCGGGCCGGGCTTCCTGATCGGCGACGACCGCGACGTGATCTTGTGGGGCTTCACGGCCGGGATCATCGCTCGGCTCTTCCAGTTCCTCGAGTGGGCCGAGGAGATCGCCGACCCGCCGATGCACGAGCTACCGGCCTACATGCTGCAGGGTGAGACCACCCGCAACGACTTCGTGCCCAACACCCGCTTCGAGGAGCACCGTTGAACGCACTCGACTGGCTGCTCGTGCTGCTGGTCCTGGCCTACGCGCTCTCCGGCTACTGGCAGGGCTTCGTCACCGGGGCGTTCGCCACCACGGGTCTGCTGCTCGGCGGGCTGCTGGGCGTCTGGCTCGCCCCGGTCGCGCTCGGTGACGCCGAGCCGTCGCTCCTGGTGTCGCTCGGCGCGCTGTTCATCGTGATCCTGTCGGCCTCGCTGGGCCAGGCCGCGATGCAGTACGTCGGGACCCGGATCCGCGACCGGATCACGTGGCAGCCGATCCGGGCACTCGACGCGGTGGGCGGCGCGGCGCTGAGCGCGGTCGCCGTACTCCTGGTCGCGTGGGCTCTCGGGGTGGCGATCTCGGGCTCGCGGATCGGTTCGGTGACCCCGCTCGTACGCAGCTCCGAGGTGCTCGCGGGCGTCGACCGGGTGCTGCCGCAGTCCGCGTCCAACGTGCTGCAGGCGTTCAACAACGTCGTCGGGACCAGCTTCTTCCCGCGCTACCTCGAGCCGTTCGCCCCCGAGCGGATCGTCGAGGTGGGGCCGGGCGACAAGCGGCTGCTCACCGACCCGGACGTCACCCGTGCCGAGAGCAGCGTGCTCAAGGTCCTCGGCACCAACGACTGTGGCCGCGGGGTCGAGGGCACCGGCTTCGTCTACGCCCCCGACCGGCTGATGACCAACGCCCACGTGGTGGCCGGCGTCGACAACCCCGAGGTGGTCGTCGGTGACACGTCGGTGGCCGCCCAGGTCGTCGAGTACAACCCCGAGCTCGACCTCGCGGTCCTCGCATTCGACACCGGCGACCTGCCGGTCCTGGCGTTCAAGGACGCCAAGCCCCAGGACGGCGTCGCGATCCTGGGCTACCCGCAGGACGGGCCGTTCGACATCCAGCCGGGCCGGATCCGCGACGAGCAGCGGCTGCGCTCGCCCAACATCTACGGCGACGGCACCGTCATCCGCGAGGTCTTCTCGCTACGGGCGCTGGTCCGGCCGGGCAACTCCGGCGGACCGATCGTCACCTCCGAGGGCGACGTGGCCGGCGTGGTCTTCGCCGCGTCCGTCACCGACAAGGAGACCGGCTACGCGCTCACCGCCGACCAGGTCGCCGAGTCGGCGGCGATCGGCGTCACCAACACCGAGAGCGAGTCGACCGGCGACTGCGCTGGGTGAGGTGGAGTGACCTCGTCACTCCACCTCACCCCTTCGCGTAGAGGTGTGAAAACGGCTGCAGCGGTGTCGCTGGAACGCCCCTGACAGCCGATGAGCGGACTTGGGCCAAACCGGTTGTCCGCGTCAGGAACGGCACTCGGGTGTACCGCTGAAACGTCACCGGGCAGTCCAGCCCGGCCTGATACAGGCCCTTCGACTCTGGCCTTCGCGGTGCCTGGCGGTGGAGCCTGGAAGAGCGTATTCGGAGGCGCCAGCGGGCGCGCCCTCCGCCGAGGCGACAGGGGTACATCGTGATGAAGCACGTCAGATCACTCGCCTTTGCGCTCGTCGGTGTGGCCTCGGGGGCACTCGCCGTGGGCTGCAGCGGGTCAGACCCCGAACCCAAGGCAGAGCGCCCCGTCGTGTCCCAGGCCACCGAACGCGCGTCAGACGGCCTGCGGGACGTACTGGCCCAGGTCGACTGGCCCGACGACCAGGCGGGTGTCACCGCGGTGCTCGGACGCCCCAGGGGCTCCGAGGACGAGCTCTACGACTTCAAGGGGACCCTCGTTTCCGCGGAACCGTCCAGCGGGGCCTTTCAGGACTCCAACAGGGCAGGGCTCGTGCTCTTCAACAGCGCGGTAGCGGCTCTGGGGCCGAACAACTGTGTCGATGCGCAGTCCTCGCCGGTGTTTGCCGACTACTTTGCGCTCGGTGACGGCGTCCCACCTGGACGGGACCGACCACTCTGGGAGGCCTCGATGGACGAGGTCAGGCGGGTGGCCAGCTCACAGGGCTTGGAGGGGCTCTTGTGGCTCCAGTGCACTCAGGTCTTCGATGACTACACCGGACCCGGGATGCTCGGGGAGGGGCAGCGCAGGTATCACGTCGCCTGGTCCGACGGCGCGTGGGTGTACTCGTTCTTCGAGGAGTCGGCGGCGGCCCGTGGTGAGACTCTGCGTGCGCTGGTGGACGCGGCACGGAAGTGACGCAGTCGGTGCCGTGCTGACGTGACGTGGACTTCGATCGTCGCCGCCGGACCGCGATGTCGCCGAGCCGGAGTCGACGCAGATCTTCACTGACCATGCCTTCACCTGGCCTACGGGCGCGCCAGTTCTCGTCGTGGTCGCAGGTGCGAGCATTGCCGGATGATGGCGCGTGAGGTCGTTGTCGGTGTGCTCGCGTGCCTCGCGTTGGCCGGATGCGGGGAGTCCGCCGAGAGCGCGTCGCACGGGGAGCCCTTCACGCTGCCCGTGGGGCCGACCGAGTGGGACGTCAGCGCGCCGGCCTGGTTCCACGACGGCACGCTGCACGTCGGGGAGCGGAGTGTCGAGCTCGGCGACCGAGTGGATCAGTTCGTGCTCGGCGCCACCGGCGCCTACTGGATGCGCGGCCAGACGCTGATGTTCACCAGCGCGGAGGGCGGCACCCAAAAGGTCGAGGACGTGCGCTGGGGCGACGTGGCCCAGTCACGTGGCCCGACCGACGAGTACGGCACCAACGTCCTCCAGGTGGCAGCGTTCGACGCCCGCACGGGGGAGCAGCTCTACCTCACCCCCCATGAGGAGCCGGACGACGGCGACGATCTGGCCGACCTGTACGGCGAGATCATGCCGCTGCTGCACGGGGTGAGCAACGAGCGCATCTTCTTCGACGGCACCACCATCTATCTCGACGACGCCTCGACGGTGCCGGCGAGCCAGGACGCTGACGGTATCGAGGTCTACGAGGGCTATGCCGAGACGCTGTTCCTGGATGGCTACCGCGTGAGCATCCGCGGTGAGGGTCGGCGCCGCGAGCTGGCCGAGTCCTCGATGTTCGGGGTGGGGCGGCTGTCGCCGGACCGGAGCACGATCTTCGACATGTCGATGTGGCCCACCGCGGCGGTGGTGTACGAGTCGACGACGGGGCGCCAACGCCCGATCGATGCCCCGTGGGAGCTCTTCAGCCTGGTCGGGTGGAGCGACGATGACACGCTCTTCGGTGTCGCGGAGCGCATCGAGGAGCAGCACGTCGACAACGTGCTGCGCGCAAAGCAGGTCGTCACCTGCGAGTTGCGGACCCTCGCGTGCACGCCGGTGAGCCCGGTGATCCCGACCAAGGACCAGGGTCAGTCTCCGGCCTTCTTGGTGGAGGGCAGCGGCAACCATCTCTGAGGGGGTGCGCGTCCCCCCCCAGAGCAACCGGAGGCTCAGGGCTCCTCCACCTGAGCCAGGCAGCGACGTTGGACACGGACAGCGTGCGCTGCGCCCATCCGGACCGCCCCGATGGGGACTGACCCTCGGCTCAGCTGTTTCCCTTGAGGGCCCGGGGGATCTGCTTGCCCTGCCGGATCGCCTTCTCGGGCGCCTTGACCTGCTTGACCTTCTTGATGCCGACGAAGACCAGCAGCCCGGCGAGGAGCAGGTAGAACGCGAAGACGATCAGGAACGCCCA
>JBAZRQ010000094.1:0-6923 GCA_041662925.1 Nocardioides sp.
GGCAACTCCTCCGGGATCGTCGACGGCGCCTCGCTGATGGCGATCGGCTCCGAGCAGGTCGGCATCGACCTGGGTCTGACCCCGCGGGCGCGGATCATCGCCACCGCCGTCTCCGGCGCCGACCCGGTCATCATGCTCACCGGCCCCGCCCCGGCGGCCCGCAAGGCCCTGGCCAAGGCCGGCCTCGGCGTCGAGGACATCGACCTGTTCGAGATCAACGAGGCCTTCGCCGCGGTGGCGATGCGCTTCATGCGCGACATGGGCATCAACGACGAGATCACGAACGTCAACGGCGGCGCGATCGCGATGGGCCACCCGCTCGGCGCGACCGGCGCGATGATCCTCGGCACGCTCATCGACGAGCTCCAGCGCCGCGACCTGCGCCGTGGCCTCGCAACGCTCTGCGTCGGCGGCGGCATGGGCATCGCCACCATCGTCGAGCTCGTCTGAGCCTCCCACCCCCTCTCTCGAACTTCCACCGAAGGACACCGACTTGAGCACCACGACCGAGACTGCTGTGCACTACGAGCGCGATGCCGACGGCATCGTCACGCTGACCCTCGACGACCCGACGTCGAGCGCCAACACCATGAACGAGCTCTACCTTTCCTCCATGCAGACCGCCGTCGACCGTCTGTACGACGAGGTCGACGACGTCACCGGCGTCGTGGTCGCCTCCGCGAAGAAGACCTTCTTCGCCGGTGGCAACCTCAAGGGCATGGTCACCGCGACCAAGGACGACGCCGCGTCGGTCTTCGAGATGGCCGAGGGCGTGAAGGCCGGCCTGCGCCGCCTGGAGAAGTTCCCCCGCCCGGTCGTCGCCGCCATCAACGGCGCCGCGCTCGGTGGCGGCTTCGAGATCGCGCTCGCCACCAACCACCGCATCGTCGTCGACGACTCCTCGGTCAAGCTCGGTCTCCCCGAGTCCAGCCTCGGCCTGCTGCCCGGCGGCGGCGGTGTCACCCGGATCGTGCGCCTGCTCGGCATCCAGTCCGGCCTGATGGACGTGCTGCTCCAGGGCACGCAGTTCAACCCGTCCTCGGCCAAGGAGAAGGGCCTGGTCGACGAGCTGGTCGCCACCCGCGAGGAGCTCGTCCCGGCCGCGAAGGCGTGGATCAAGGCCAACCCCGAGGCGGCGCAGAACCCGTGGGACGCCCCCGGCTACAAGATGCCCGGCGGTACGCCGAAGTCCCCGGCGCTCGCGGCCTTCCTGCCGGCGTTCCCGGCCCTGCTGCGCAAGCAGACCAAGGGTGCCCTCTACCCCGCCGCCCGCGCGATCCTCAGCGCCGCGGTCGAGGGTGCGCAGGTCGACTTCGACACCGCATCGCGGATCGAGTCGCGCTACCTCGTCAACCTGATCGTCAACCAGGGCTCGAAGAACATGATCCAGGCGTTCTTCTTCGACCTGCAGGCGATCAACTCCGGCTCGCTCCGCCCGCAGGGCATCGAGCCCTTCAAGGCCACCAAGGTGGGCGTCCTCGGCGCCGGCATGATGGGCGCCGGCATCGCCTACTCCTGTGCGCGCGCCGGCATGGAGGTCGTCCTCAAGGACGTCTCCGCCGACAACGCCGCCAAGGGCAAGGCCTACAGCGAGAAGCTGCTCGACAAGGCGATCTCGCGGGGCAAGAGCACCGAGGAGAAGAAGGCCGAGCTGCTCGGCCGGATCACGGCCACGGCCGACCCGTCCGCGCTCACCGGCTGCGACCTCGTGATCGAGGCCGTCTTCGAGGACCCGGCCCTGAAGGCGAAGGTCTTCGCCGAGGTGGCGCCGTACGTCAACGACGACGCGCTCCTGTGCTCCAACACCTCGACGCTGCCGATCACCGAGCTGGCCGAGGGCGTCGACCGGCCGAAGGACTTCATCGGTCTGCACTTCTTCTCACCGGTGGACAAGATGCCGCTGGTCGAGATCATCAAGGGCGCGGAGACGTCCGACGTGGCGCTGGCCAAGGCCTACGACGTGGTCCAGCAGATCCGCAAGACGCCGATCGTGGTCAACGACAGCCGCGGCTTCTACACCTCGCGGGTCATCGGCTTCATGGTCAACGAGGGCATGGCCATGCTCGCCGAGGGCGTGCACCCGTGGACCATCGAGCGCGCCACCACCCAGGCCGGCTACCCGGCCCCGGTGCTGCAGCTCTCCGACGAGCTCAACCTCGAGCTGATGGCCAAGATCGCCAAGGCGACCCGCGAGGCCGCCGAGCGCGAGGGCACCCCGCTCGCCGAGCACCCGGGCACCGCGGTCGTCGACACGATGCTCGCGGCGGGCCGGGCCGGCCGTCTGCGCGGCGCCGGCTTCTACGACTACGACGAGTCGGGCAAGCGCCAGTCGATCTGGAGCGGCCTGTCGGAGCTGTTCCCGCTCGCGGACGAGCAGATCCCGCTCCAGGACGCCAAGGACCGGATGCTCTTCGCCGAGGCGCTCGAGACTGCCAAGTGCTTCGAGGAGGGCGTCATCACGTCCGCCGCGGCGGCCAACATCGGCTCGATCATGGGCATCGGCTTCCCGCCGATGACCGGTGGCGCGGCGCAGTTCATGACCGGCTACGAGGGTGCCGACGGCACGATCGGCCTGTCCGCGTTCGTGGCCCGGGCCGACGAGCTGGCCGCCAAGTACGGCGACCGGTTCCTCGCCACGTCCTACCTGCGCGACCTCGCCTCGTCCGGCGGTTCCTTCCCCGTCTGAGGTGAGTAGTCGCTGACCCGCCCGAAACTTTCGGGCGGGTCAGCGCTCATTTGCCGTGAGTTTCGGGCGGGTCAGCGACAATCACGGTGAGTTTCGGGCGGGTCGGCAAGGATGGGGCTGTGAGCACACCCCATCCCCCCATGGTGGACGTGCGCGGTCTCCACGTTCGCTTCGGCGAGGTGGAGGCGGTGGCGGGCATCGATCTCCAGGCGTACGCCGGCCAGGCGACGGCGCTGCTCGGACGCAACGGAGCCGGCAAGTCGACCACGATGCGGGTGCTGGCGGGAGTGGTGCCGCCGAGCGCGGGCACCGTCCTGGTGGCCGGCCACGACGTGCGGACCCAGACCCTGCTGGCCAAGCAGGCCGTGGGCTACTGCCCCGACGTCGGCGGGCTGGTCCCGCGGGCCACGCCCTGGGAGCACCTGCAGCTCTCGGCCCGGCTGCGGCGCATGGACGACTGGGAGCCCCGCGCGCGCGACCTGCTCGAGCGCTTCGAGCTCGGCGACGTCGCCCACCGGGTCACGGCCGGCTTCTCGCACGGCATGGGCCGCCGGCTCTCGGTGATCCTCGCGGCGCTGCACGCGCCCGACGTACTGCTCCTCGACGAGCCGTTCGACGGGGTCGACCCGATCGGGGTCGACGCCACCTTCGACGTGATCAGCGACGCCCGCGCCCGAGGTGGCTGCGTCCTCGTCTCGACGCACCTGCGCGAGCTGGCCGTGCAGGCCTGCACCACCGTCAGCGTGCTGCGCGGCGGGGCCGCCGTCGCGACCCTCCCGTCGGGGGAGATGGCCGGCGAGGAGGGCGCACGTGCCTACCGCGGTCTCCTCGACTAGACGCGCGGTCGCCGGTCACCTGGTGCGGTTCCGGGCCGGGACGCTGCGGCGCCGACGCGCGTCGGTCGCGGCGCTGGCCGGCTTCGTGGTCGTGACGCTCGCAGTCGCGACCGTGCCCGGGCTGTTCCCGGACGCCGGCGGCGACGGCCGGGCGCTGGACCTGCTGATCCTGCTGCCGACCATGCTCACCGGTTTCCTCGCGCTCGCGATCGTGTCGGCGACGGCGTCCGGCGGCGGCCGGGAGCTGATCGCGCGCGACCCGGCGGCCATCCACCCGGTCAGCCCCACGACCGACCACCTCGGCGCGCTGCTGCTGGCGCCGCTCAACATCGCCTGGCTGCTGCAGGCCTGGACCCTGATCGGGGTCACGTCGTACGCCCTCGGCACCGACCTCCGACTCGTGCAGGCCGAGGTGATCGTGGTGCTGTGGCTGGTGGCGGCGACGGCGGTGGCCCAGGTCGTGGCCTGGACGATCGAGGTCGTACGCCGGGTCCGGCACGGCATCGCCTGGATCCGCGTGGTCGGGGTCGCCGTGCTCGCCGGGGTGCTGGCCCTGCAGCTGACCGGCAACCTGGTCGCCATCTTCGACCAGCTGCCGACCCGCCGGGTCGTGATCGGCATGGTGGCCGACTCCGCGTGGCGGACCGTGCTCACGGCCGCGGTGCTGCTCGGCGCCTTCGTCGTCGCGACGGCGCTCGGCGCGGTCCCGGCCCACCTCGCCGCGCACCGCACCCCCCAGGACGAGCTGGGGGTCGAGACCGGCCACTACGCAGCCCGGCGGCGGCCGCGCTCGCCCCTGACCGGCATGGTGCGCACCGACCGGGCGTCGGTCTGGCGCGCCGTCCCCATGCGCCGCGGCGTCGCCGTACTCGCGCTGGCGCCCGGCCTGGTCGCCCTGGCCGGCGGCCTGCCCTGGGAGCAGCTCACCGTGCTGCCCGGGCTGGTCGCGTCCGGCGGCGCCTTGCTCTGGGGCGTCAACGCGTGGTGCCTCGACGGCCGGGGCGGGCTCTGGCGCGAGAGCCTGCCGGTCGAGCCGGGCGTGGTCTTCGACGCCCGGGCCTACGTGCTCGCCGAGTTCCTGCTGGTCGCGTCGCTCGTGACGGTCGCCCTGGGCGCCGTACGAGCCGGGGTGCCGTCGGTCTCCGAGCTCACCGCGCTGCTGTGCACCGTGGTCGTCGTGACCGTGCAGGTGGTCGCGGCCGGCCTGCGCTGGTCCGAGCAGCGGCCGTTCGCCGTCGATCTGCGCTCCGCCCGCGCCACCCCCGCGCCGCCCGTGGTGATGGTCGGCTACTCGGCCCGCCTCGCGCTCAGCACGACCCTGACCGGGTTGGTCTTCTCCGGCCTCGCGCGGGTGCCGGCGTGGGAGGTGTCGGTGCTGGTCGCCGTCCCGTTCCTGGCCTGGTCGACGTCCCGCCTGCTGCGCACCCGCCGGCTCTGGGTCGACCCCGTCGCCCGGGCCCGGGTCGTCACCGCCGTCGCGGTCTGACCCGGCTCAGTCCGGCGGCAGGGCCCCCTGCACACAGTCGAGCTGGGCCTGGCTGAACGCCGCGACGGCGTCGCCGGCCAGGTCGCCCATGACCGACTGGACGGCGGCCTCGCGCAGCTGGTCCTCGGTGAGGGCGGCGCGCAGGCAGGCGTCGTACGCCGTGCGGTCGACCTTGCCCTTGGTGGCGGCCACCTGGGCGCGGGTCGACTCGGTCACGAAGTCGGTGCAGGCGAACTGCGCGTCCACCCACAGCTCGGCGCCCTCCCGGTCGAGGAAGGGCAGCTGCGGCACCACGGCGTACGACGCGTCGAGGATGCCCGCGGCGCGCAGCTCGTCGGGCGTGGCGCGGTCGGTGAGCGCTTCGGCGAAGCACTCGCCGGTGGCGGTGTCCTCGGGGGACACGTCGTCGCCGACCCACAGCCCGACCAGCCCCTGCTGGACCGCCGCGACGTCGATGTCCGGGCTGGGCGGAGCGGGCTCGTCGTCGCCGCTGCAGCCGAGCAGGAGGGCCGCAGGCACGAGGAGCGCGACGAGGCGGACAGGGAGAGGCACGGCTGCATCGTCCCATTACTGTGCATGACGTGGACTTCTCCCCATCGCCCCGCGCCGCCGACCTCACCGCCCGGGTCCAGGACTTCATCGAGACCGAGATCAGCCCCGCCGAGGGGGACTACCACCGCGACCTCGCGGAGGCCCGTCGTACCGGCGACCCGTGGCAGCCGCTGCCGCTGATCGAGGAGCTCAAGACCAAGGCCCGTGAGCGCGGGCTCTGGAACCTCTTCCTGCCCCACGAGCACGCGGGGGAGTACGCCGCCCGGTTCGGCACCGACGGCGGCGAGGGGCTGACCAACGTCGACTACGCGCCGATCGCCGAGCTGACGGGCCGATCCGCGATCGCGCCGCTGGTGCTCAACTGCAACGCGCCCGACACCGGCAACATGGAGGTGCTGCTGCGCTACGGCACCGACGCCCAGAAGCAGGAGTGGCTGGAACCGTTGCTCGACGGGCGGATCCGCTCGGCGTTCACGATGACCGAGCCCGGGGTCGCGTCCTCCGACGCCACCACCATGGAGGCGACCGCCGTCGTCGACGGCGACGAGGTCGTGGTCAACGGCCGCAAGTGGTGGTCGACCGGCGTGGGCCACCCCGACTGCGAGATCTACGTCTTCATGGGGCTCAGCCATCCTCCTGGGGCTGCCCCCGACACCGACCGCCACCACCGGCACTCGATGGTGCTCGTCCCGCGCGACACCCCGGGCGTGAAGATCGAGCGGATGCTCGACACGATGGGCATGTACGACGAGCCGCTCGGCCACGGCGAGGTGTCGTTCACCGACGTCCGGGTCCCGGCCTCCAACATCATCAGCGGGCCCGGGGAGGCGTTCTCGATCGCGCAGGGCCGGCTCGGCCCCGGTCGGGTGCACCACTGCATGCGGCTGATCGGTCTCGCGGAACTGGCGCTCGAGCTGGCCTGCAAGCGCGGCCTGGAGCGCACCGCGTTCGGCAAGCCGCTGGCCAACCTCGGCGGCAACCGCGAGCGGATCGCCGAGGCCCGGATCGCGATCGACCAGACCCGCCTCCTGGTGCTCAACGCCGCGTGGAAGCTCGACGTCGGCGGCCCGCTCAACGCCTTGTCCGAGGTCTCGCAGATCAAGGTGGCCGCGCCGGCGATGGCCCAGCAGGTGGTCGACTTCGCGATCCAGCTGCACGGCGGCGCCGGCCTCGCGTCCGACTTCCCGCTCGCCGCGGCCTGGACGGCGGCCCGCTCCCTGCGGATCGCCGACGGGCCGGACGAGGTGCACCGCGGCGTGGTGGCCAGGCTCGAGCTCGGCAAGTACAAGTGAGGCGGGTGCTCGTCACCGGCGCCGCCTCCGGGCTCGGCGCCGCGCTGTCCGACGCCTTCGAGGCGCGCGGC
>JBAZRQ010000095.1:0-6922 GCA_041662925.1 Nocardioides sp.
CGAGGTAGATCACGTCGAACTGCTCGTCCTCGCCGACGGCAGAGGCGAAGTAGTCGTCGCTGGTGACCTGGTGGTACTCCGTGCCGGGGTTGTCGCGCTGCATCGCGACGTGGTCGAAGCGGAACTCCGGGTCGACGGCCACCTTGCGGGCCGCCGGCACCCGGTCGAACGTCGCCCCCTCGCAGACCCCGATCTCGAGGTAGCGGGCCTCCGGGTAGAGGCTGGTCAACCGGCTGAGCACTGCCGCCCGCGAGATGTTCTGGCGCACCTTGAACGGCGCGTCCTGCGGCTCGGTCATCTGGCCTCCGGATCGGGTGTCCCGCCCGGACCTGACGTCCGAGCGACGGCTCCACCTTAAGGGCGTGGAGCCGTCGCCTCGGGTCCCGAGGTCCTCAGCTCGTGGACTGCTCCTCCGTGGTGTCGACCCACCCGGTCTGCCGGGTGGAGTGCCGGCGGTGGCTGGTGACGGCCGTGGCGACCAGGCCGATGGCGCCGGCCAGGACCCAGGGCACGGGCAACAGCCAGCGCAGTGCGTCGTTCTCGGCGAGGTCGCCCTGGTGGAGCGACCAGACCAGCGCGAGGCCGACGAAGGCGATGCCCATGACCAGGTGGCCGATGTTGACCGGGTGCCGCCCGGACTCGATGAAGCCCTGCTCCGGCTGTGGACCGGGGGTGACGGTGGTGCCGGTGTCGCTCATCAGTTGTTCCTTCCGGTCAGGTCGACCTCGATCTCGCCGAAGGTGACCTCGGCGTTCAGCCGGACCAGCGGCACGTCCGTGCCGCCGTCGTAGAAGTAGGAGTCGGACCCGTCGACGTCGTCACCGAACAGTGCGGTGTGGCCGCCCGCGTCGACGACGGCATCGACGTCGACGTCCAGTCCACGCGGGACGATCACCTCGATCCGCCCGAACGTCACGTCCAGGTCGATCGTGCGGCCGTCGAGCGCCTCGAGGTCCTCGACCCGGGTCAGGTCGAGCACGATCTCGCCGGCCCACGTGTCGTACTGGTCGTCGACGGCGGCCGCGGTGCGCGGGGTCTCGGTGAACTGGCCACCGTCGACCTCACCGGCCGCGGTGGCGACGGAGGTCGACAGGGCGGCCACCAGGCCGAGGGCGATGAGCCCACCGGCGCGGCCGAAGAACGCGCCGACCAGGAGCATCACGCCCGTGATGCCGAGCGCCAGGGCCGGGTAGGCCGAGTCGGGGACGTTGGTGTCCGCCAGGTCGACGATCCCGAGCACTCCCACACCCAGGGCGATCAGGGCGAGCGTGAACCAGAAGAGGATCGGGCCGCGGCGGCGCGGGTTGCGGGGCCGGACCGGTGCGGGCACGTAGCCGGGCGGGGTGTACGCCGGAGCGGCGTACTGGCCCTGGGCGTAGGGCTGGGCCGGGTACGGCGTGCCCTGCGGGGGCGCATAGCCCGGCGGCGGACCGGCCGCGGGACCGCGGTCGCCGCGGCCCGCCATCACGGCCAGCACCACCAGGCCGATGATCGCCAGCGGCCACGGGAAGCCCCAGCCGCCGACCGAGTCGCCGATCAGGGCGAGTGCGGCGATCAGGCCGACGATCGCGAGCGCGACGGTGCGGCTGCGCTCGTCGAGTCGGACGGTGGCCTCGTCGGTGCGTTCGTCGGGCACCAGGATCCAGCAGGCGGCGTAGACGATGAGGCCGGCGCCGCCGAAGAACGTGAGCACGACGAAGGCGACCCGCAGGATGAGCGGGTCGATGTCGAAGTGGCGCGCGAGACCGCCGGCGACGCCGGCGACCTTGCGGTCATAGGCGGAGCGCCGGATGCGCCCGAGGTTGCGCACCTCGTCGCGGGAGACCCGAGGGCCCCCGTCGTGATGCCCGTCGTGCTGCCCGTCGTACGGGCCGTCCGGCTGTCCGCCGTCGTGCGGGCCGCCGTTGTCAGCAGGAGGTCCGGAAGGTGCTTCTGGCGGTGTTGTGGTCATGGCTCCAGCCTGCTCCGTCCGGGCGCCGTCCACCATCGGGGACCACCCTGATCCTGCGTCCCACGAGGGCTCGCGGCGTCAGGGTAGAGCCGGGGTTCGTCCTCATGGGGTGGAGCCGGCCCACGTGGGACGATTGACGTGACATGAGTACTGCCCCCGCGCCGGCCCGGCCCGCGCACCGCCCCGAGGTCCGTCGCGCCTACCGCGACACCCACGAGCCGATCATCGGCGGCGTGGCCGGCGGCCTGGCCCAACACCTCGGCGTACCGACCCTCTGGGTGCGCGTGGCGTTCGTCGTCAGTGCCGTCCTCGGCGGCCTGGGCATCGCGATGTACGCCGGCCTGTGGCTGTTCCTGCCCGCGGAGCCGCACTTCACGGCGGCGGCCCCCGGCCTCGAGAGCGCCACCCGCGGCGGGCGGCGCCCCAGCCGGATCCGTCGGCTCACCGACATCGGGCCGGTGATCGCCCTGGCCGCGCTGGCGGTCGGTGCGGTCTTCCTGCTCCAGGGCGTGTTCGGGCGGGGTGCCGTGGTGTGGCCGCTGGCGATCGGCCTGGGGGGCGTGGCGCTGCTGTGGCGCCAGGCCGACGAGGTCCAGCGCGAGCGCTGGGCCGACACCACCGGCCGGATCGACCCGGTGCGCGTGGTGTTCGGCAGCGGGGGCTGGGCCTCCTACACCAGGGTGGGGGTCGGCGTCGCGCTGCTGCTCTCGGCGTTCTGGGTCTTCGGCTTCGACAACGGCTCGCTGCAGCAGGCCCGGGGGGCACTGATCGCCGGCGGCCTCGGGATCATCGGACTGCTGCTCGTGGTGGGGCCGTGGGTCTTCCGGCTGGCCACCGAGCTGACCGACGAGCGCTCCGAGCGGATCCGCACCCAGGAGCGTGCCGACGTGGCCGCCCACCTGCACGACTCGGTGCTGCAGACGCTGGCGCTGATCCAGAAGAACCCCGGCGACGCCGCCACCGTGGCCCGCCTCGCCCGCGCCCAGGAGCGAGACCTGCGGGCCTGGCTCTACGCCGGCGAGGCCACGGACGAGCGCAGCCTGGCCAGTGCCCTGCGCGGAGTGGCGGCCGAGGTCGAGGATGCCCACGGCATCTCCGTCGACGTGGTCAACGTGGGCGACTGCGCGATGAGCGAGGCGCTCCGGCCGGTCGTCGCCGCGGCCCGCGAGGCCCTGACCAACGCGGCCAAGCACGCCGGTACTCCCCGCGTCGACGTCTACGCGGAGGTGACCCCGGTGGGCGTCGACGTGTTCGTCCGCGACCGGGGCCGCGGTTTCGACCCGAGCGCCTTCCCCGACGACCGGTACGGCGTGCGCCACAGCATCATCGACCGGATGCAGCGCCACGGAGGCTCGGCCGAGATCAGCTCAGGCCCGGAGGGCACCGACGTACGGCTGCACCTGCCGCACCGCACACAGGAGGAACACACCGATGGCTGAACCCACCACCCCCCGACCCGTCCGGGTCGTGATCGTCGACGACCACGCGATGTTCCGTCGTGGGGTGCGCGCCGAGCTGACGACCGTGGGTGCCGGGGTGATCGAGGTGCTCGCCGAGGCCGCCGACGTCGACGAGGCGATCGCGGCCGTCATCGCCCACCGGCCCGACGTCGTACTCCTCGACGTGCACCTGCCGGGAGGCGGTGGCGTCGAGGTGATGCGGAAACTCTCGTTGTCGCCCGCTGCCTTGACCTCTGGGTCACCGAAGTTCCTTGCGTTGTCGGTCAGCGACGCGGCCGAGGACGTGATCGGCACGATCCGCGGCGGCGCGCGCGGCTACGTCACCAAGACGATCACCGGCCCCGAGCTGGTGTCGGCGATCGTGCGGGTGGCCGGGGGCGACGCGGTGTTCTCCCCGCGGCTGGCGGGTTTCGTGCTGGACGCGTTCGCCGGCTCCATCGACGTCGCGGCGGTCGACGAGGACCTCGACCGGCTCACCGAGCGCGAGCGCGAGGTGATGCGCCTGATCGCGCGCGGCTACGCCTACAAGGAGGTCGCGAAGGAGCTGTTCATCTCGATCAAGACCGTCGAGACCCACATGTCGTCGGTGCTGCGCAAGCTGCAGCTCTCGTCGCGCCACGAGCTCACGCGCTGGGCGTCGGACCGTCGGCTGCTGTGAGGCGACACCCGGCACGGAAGTAGGATCCGCCGCATGGACGTCGTACGCCAGCTGCTGCTCATCGCGCACCTCCTCGGCTTCGCCGCCCTCTTCGGCGCGCTCGTGGTCCAGGCCGGGTCCCCGGAGAAGTCGGTCACCGGAGTCATGCGCGACGGCGTCGGCACCGCGTTCATCGCCGGCCTGGCGCTGGTCGGCGTACTCGAGGCCGGCGACAACGACGTCAACCACGCCAAGGTCGGCGTCAAGCTCACCATCGGCCTCGTGCTCCTGGTCCTCGTGATGGCCAACATGCGCAAGGAACGGATCCCCCAGGGTCTCTGGGTCGGCCTGATCCTGCTGTCCGTCGCCAACGTCGCCGTCGCCGTCCTCTGGAGCTCCGCGCACGCCTGACCGGCGGATGCGCTTCGCATGTAACACGTTGTTCTGCGGACTTCCACGTCGAAATATCAACGTGGAAGTGCCAATACCGACGTGTTACATGCCGTCACTCGGCCAGCGTCAGGCGAGGACCGGCGAGCTCAGGCGGCGTCGGGACGGGGACGGGGACGGGGACCCCGGATGATGAACCGCGCGAGGTCGTCGATCGACGTGCCGTAGAGACGCACCGTCTCGAGGTACTCGCGCCGTAGCCGCGCCATCGCCGCGACCCTGGCGTCACCCCAGAGGTCCGACCAGACGAGACGCGAGATGCCCAGCTTGAACCCGCACAACCAGTCCTGGCGCTGCTTCTCGCGCCACAGCACCTCGTCCGGCTGGACCAGGGCGACACCGCCCTCGTCGACGCGCCGGTACTTCACCCGGCCGTCGAACTCGATGACGTGCCGCCCCAGCAGCAGGTCGCACCAGGCGGTACGGCGCCCGTCGGTGATCCCGAACTGCGTCCGCGGCCGCCCGAAGCCGAGCTCGGTGACTAGCATCCTGGACAGGGTCTCGGCCAGGCTGTCCGCGCCGTCGTCGGACAGCTCGACCGCCTCGCGGACGCGCGTCACGTACGGCCAGTTCCGCATCGCGGCGACCGCGGCCCAGAGATCGTCCAGGCTGCAGCCCATCCGGCGTGCCGAGTCGCAGGCGACGACGCCGTACTCCAACGGATGCTCGCGGGCGACGTCGGCCGCCGTACGCGCCGGGTCCAGCACGCGGCGTCCGTTGACCGTCACGACCTGGTCAGGGGAGTACGGCGCCAGGTGGTGCTTGATGTCGCGGCGAACGTGCGACCCGACCAGCCCCGGACGCGTCACGTGCGTGAGGGGCCGGGGTGGGGTCAGGATCGCCATGCCGAGCTCCAGGGCGGCCGAGTCGTGGCTCATGACGTGAGGCCGGCGCTGCTGCATGCTCACCGCCCTGTCGACGAGCAGCCTCCGGTCGCGGACGCCCGCTGCTCCCTGGACGACGCTCGCCAGTGCGTAGACGCCCCACCGGACAGCCACCCACTCCTCGGACCGCAGCCGACGCTGGATGCCGTCGGCATCGATGCCGTGAGCGAGGACCTGCGCGCGCGTCGCCAAGCCGTGTTGCGCCGCCATCAGTGCTGCCAGTTCCGGATGCATAGGGGGGAGAGTTCCCGCCGCGCACCGGGTGTCACACGCTCAGGTTCGCGCCTGTGGACAACGTGCGGGCGGGCGGGCGGGCGCGGCCCTGGGCATGTAACACGTCGCTATCGGGACTACCACGTCGAAATATCAACGTGGCAGACCCCATAAACACGTGTTACATGCGCTGCCAGCGCCGCCGGGGGAGGCCGCACGTAGGGTTGGGGTCAGCATGAGTACGCCGTCACCAGCCCCCCAGTTCGCGTTCCCCGGCATGGACCGGCCGACCGCCGACGAGCCACGTACGACGCGGCGCGGGCCGACGCGCGACGAGCTGCTCGAGGGGCTCAACGAGCCGCAGCGGGCGGCGGTCGTCCACGCCGGCACCCCGCTGCTCGTGGTGGCCGGGGCCGGGTCGGGCAAGACCCGGGTGCTGACCCGCCGGATCGCGTGGATCATCCAGGAGCGCAAGGCCCACCCGGGCTCGATCCTGGCGATCACGTTCACCAACAAGGCCGCCGGCGAGATGAAGGAACGGGTCGAGGAGCTGGTCGGCAAGCGGGCCCGGATCATGTGGGTCAGCACCTTCCACTCCGCCTGTGTGCGCATCCTGCGCAAGGAGATCGACAAGCTGGGCTACAAGTCCAACTTCTCCATCTACGACGCGGCCGACCAGAAGCGGCTGATGGCGCTGGTCATCAAGGACCTCGACCTCGACGCCAAGAAGTTCCAGCCCGGCCCGGTCCTGCACTGGGTCTCCAACCACAAGAACGAGCTGCGCGATCCCGACGATGTCGTCAAGGACACCCGCAACCACGTCGAGGAGCAGTACGCCGCGGCCTACACCGCCTACCAGCGGCGGCTGCGCGAGGCCAACGCCCTCGACTTCGACGACCTGATCATGATGACGGTCCACCTGCTGCAGGCCCATCCGGAGGTGCGTGAGACCTACCGGCGGCGGTTCCGGCACGTCCTGGTCGACGAGTACCAGGACACCAACCACGCCCAGTACGCCCTGATCCACCAGCTGTGCGCCGACAACCCCGAGCTGGTCGAGGGCGAGGAGCGGGTCGAGCCGGCCGAGCTGATGGTCGTCGGTGACGCAGACCAGTCCATCTACGCGTTCCGCGGCGCCAACATCCGCAACATCATGGACTTCGAGCAGGACTTCCCCAACGCCACCTCGATCCTGCTCGAGCAGAACTACCGCTCGACCCAGACCATCCTCACCGCCGCCAACTCCGTGATCGGCCACAACTTGGGTCGCAAGCCCAAGCGGCTGTGGTCCGACGCAGGCGACGGCGAGCGGATCATCGGCTACGTC
>JBAZRQ010000096.1:0-6887 GCA_041662925.1 Nocardioides sp.
CTCGAGCCAGCCGGCGGCATCCGGCTCGCCGAGCAGGACGGCCACGAGGACGGAGGAGTCGACGATCACCGTGAGATCACCGGGGGAGTCCGCGCTCGTCGTACAGGTCGTCGTCGCTCAGCGTCGGCGCATCCAGGGCGGCCGACCGCCGCGAGATCTCACGCATCCTCTCGAGCCGATCAGCCCGGACGGCCCGTTGGCGCTCCGCGGCCTCCACCAACGCCTGGCGCACGGCCCCGGTCATCGACGTCCCGCGCTGGGCCGCGAGCTCGGCGGCGAGACGGTAGACCTCGGGGTCCTTGATGTTGAGCGTCGGCACGTCCCCGATTCTACCGTCCACGGTAGAACTACGAGACGCTCGCCTGGGCCTGGGCAGACACGGCCTGGGTCCTGAGACGTACCAGCCGCGTCCGGGTCGACGAGATCAGCAGGTCCGTGCGGCCGAGCGTGAGCAGGCCGGGTACGCCGCCGGGCCGTTGCCACGCCTCGATGGTCGGGCCGAGCCCACGCAGGGCGCGCTCGACGCGGTGGCGGCGGCTCGCGAGCGAGGTGGTGGTGCCCAGGACGTCCTGCAGGCGTCCCACCCGCAGCTCACCGACCGGACGGAAGAGCCCGTTGGCCTTGCCCACCACCCAGCACACCGCCCCGGCGACGTCGCGCGCCGACCGTGCACGACGGACCAGCTCGGGGTCGGCGGACCACACGGCGACCAAGGCAGTGCGCAGCGCGACGCCGAACTCGTGGCCTTCGTCCGGCTCGAAGCAAGCGGCCGCTTCGACCTCGAACAGCTCGGCGATGTCCGCGAGGCGTTCCCGCACCTCGCGGTCGACGACCTCTGGCAGGTCGTCGTGGTCCTCCAGGGGCTCGGTGTCCAGCGCCGTCACCGCCGCCCGGCCGCCGCAGACGGCATCGAGCCAGAGCAGCACCCGTTCGTGGAGCGGGGCGGGAGGCGGGGCTACCGGAGCCGCGCGCCCGGCCTCGCGGTCGAAGCGGTCCGCGTGGACCTGCCAGGGCGTGCCCTCGACCCGTTCGGTCCAGGTGTCCACGAGCCGGCCGTCGACCAGGACCAGGTGGCGTAGCCGGTGGTCGTCATCGGGGTCGGGCACTGCGTAGGGACGGGGGTAGGGGTCGTAGCGGTCGTCGTACATGAGGGTGGCCTCCGAGAACGGTCAGCGTCGAGCGACCCACGGTGCCACGAATCGACGACCCCCGTCCGCGTCCTCCACAGGCGAGCGATCACCTCGGATCGAGCCTTCCAGTCCCGCAGACACGGCCACCCCGAGGCCGCTCACGGGGGGCGTGTGATGCTTCGGGGGATCCGTCACAGCGGCGTCGTCCATGGGTCCACCCCGATCGGCTGGGGGTGGCGGGGTGGACAGCACGCGCTACCGTGATCGGCCGTGAGCCCCCGGTGAGGTGCTCACATCTCTCTCAGCAGAAGGAAATGGCAGCGCAGTGGCACACAAGTTGGTGATCGTCGAGTCCCCGGCGAAAGCGCGCACGATCGGCGGCTACCTCGGCGACGGCTATGTCGTCGAGTCGTCCATCGGACACATCCGCGACCTCCCCAACAACGCCGCGGACACGCCGGCCAAGATCAAGGACAAGCCGTGGGGCCGGCTCGCGGTCGACGTGGAGAACGGGTTCGTCCCCTACTACGTCGTGCCCCGCGACAAGAAGTCGCACATCGCCAAGCTCAAGTCCCTGCTCAAGGACGCCGACGAGCTCTACCTCGCCACCGATGAGGACCGCGAGGGCGAGGCCATCGCCTGGCACCTCCTCGACGAGCTGAAGCCCAAGGGCATCCCGGTGCACCGGATGGTCTTCCACGAGATCACCAAGCAGGCCATCCTCGCGGCCGTCGAGAACCCCCGCGAGATCAACGACGACCTCGTCGAGGCCCAGGAGGCGCGCCGGATCCTCGACCGCCTCTACGGCTACGAGGTGTCGCCGGTCCTGTGGAAGAAGGTCATGTCCGGCCTGTCCGCAGGCCGTGTGCAGTCCGTCGCCACGCGGCTCGTGGTCGACAAGGAGCGGGAGCGGATGAAGTTCCGCCTCGCGTCCTACTGGGACCTCGAGGGCACCTTCGACGCCGGCTCCAAGCACGAGCAGAGAATGTTCCCGGCCAAGCTCCACTCCCTCGACGGCACCCGGGTCGCCCGCGGCTCCGACTTCGGCCAGGACGGGCTCCTCAAGGACGCCTCCAAGGTCGTCCACGTCGACCGCGCCCGCGCCGAGGCGCTGGTCTCCGCGCTGTCGGACTCGTCGTACGACGTGCGTTCGGTGGAGTCGAAGCCCTACAAGCGCTCCCCCTACGCACCGTTCCGCACCACCACGATGCAGCAGGAGGCGAGCCGCAAGCTCGGCATGAGCGCGTCGGTGGCGATGTCGGTGGCCCAGCGGCTCTACGAGAACGGCTACATCACCTACATGCGTACCGACTCCACCACCTTGTCGGACGGCGCGGTCAACGCCGCCCGGACGCAGGTGCGTGAGCTGTACGGCGCCGACTACCTGCCCGACTCCCCGCGCACCTACGCCTCCAAGGTCAAGAACGCCCAGGAGGCGCACGAGGCGATCCGCCCGGCGGGCGAGTCGTTCCGCACCCCCGCGCAGACCGGCCTGACCGGCGACCAGTTCCGGCTCTACGAGCTGATCTGGATGCGTACCGTCGCCTCGCAGATGAAGGACGCCGTCGGCCAGAGCGTCTCGGTCCGCCTCGGCGGCACCGCATCGACAGGCGAGGACGTCGTGTTCTCCGCGAGCGGCCGCGTCATCACCTTCCACGGCTTCCTCAAGGCCTACGTCGAGGGCACCGACGAGGGGGCTGCCAAGGACGACGCCGAGACCCGGCTGCCCGCGCTCGCCGAGGGCGACACGGTCTCCGCGGCCTCGGTCTCCGCCAGCGGCCACGAGACCAAGCCGCCGGCGCGCTACACCGAGGCCACCTTGATCAAGGAGCTCGAGGACCGAGAGATCGGGCGCCCGTCGACGTACGCCGCGATCATCGGCACCATCCTCAACCGCGGCTACGTCTACAAGAAGGGCACCGCGCTGGTGCCGGCCTGGCTGGCGTTCTCGGTGACCCGGCTGCTCGAGGAGCACTTCTCGCGCCAGGTGTCCTACGAGTTCACGGCCGGCATGGAGGACGTGCTCGACGACATCGCCGGTGGCCGCAAGGACCGGGTCTCCGAGCTGGCCGAGTTCTACTACGGCTCCGACAAGTTCAAGGGCCTGCACACGCTGGTCTCCGAGCTCGGCGACATCGACGCCCGCGAGCTGGCGACGTTCCCGATCGGCGACCCCGCGGCCGGCATCAACCTGCGCGTCGGTCGCTACGGCCCCTACCTCGAGGGACCCGACGAGGAGGGCAACCCGACCGGCATCCGCGCCAACGTGCCCGACGACCTGCCGCCCGACGAGCTGACGATGGAGAAGGCCAAGGAGCTCTTCGCCAACCCCGCCGGCGAGGAGATCGACCTGGGCAACCACCCCGAGACCGGGCTGCGCGTGGTCGCCAAGAACGGCCGCTACGGCCCCTACGTCACCGAGCTGCTGCCCGACGACGCCAAGAAGAACGACAAGCCGCGCACCGGCTCGCTGTTCAAGTCGATGTCGCTCGACACCATCTCCCTCGACGACGCGGTCAAGCTGCTGTCGCTGCCGCGCGTCGTCGGCACTGCCGAGGACGGCGAGGAGATCACCGCCCAGAACGGCCGCTACGGGCCCTACCTCAAGAAGGGCACCGACTCCCGGTCGCTGACCTCCGAGGAGCAGCTGCTCACGATCGGCCTGGACGAGGCGCTCAAGATCTACGCCCAGCCCAAGCAGCGCGGCCGGGCCGCGGCCGCGCCGCCGCTCAAGGAGCTGGGCAACGACCCGGTGTCCGGGCAGCCGGTGGTCGTGAAGTCGGGCCGCTTCGGCGAGTACGTCACCGACGGCGAGTACAACGCCACCCTCCGCAAGGACGACGCGGTCGAGACGCTCACCCTCGCGCGCGCCGCCGAGCTGCTGGCCGACCGTCGCGAGCGCGGCCCGGCCAAGAAGGCAGCCAAGAAGGCTCCGGCGAAGAAGGCCACGGCCAAGAAGACTGTGAAGAAGGCGGCCACGAAGAAGGCCGCTACCAAGAAGACCGCTGCGAAGAAGACAGCCGCCAAGAAGACGGCGAAGAAGGCCTGACCCTGCGTTGGCCAGCGTCGGCGGCTCCCCGTAGGTTCGGCGCGTGACCACCCCCCACCCGTCTCTGGGCGTCTACACGCGCACCGGCGTCTTCGTGTGCTTCGAGGGCGGCGAGGGCTCGGGCAAGTCGACCCAGTCGCGGCGGCTGGCCGAGGAGCTGCGCGCCCAGGGGTACGACGTGGTGCTGACCTTCGAGCCCGGCGACACCGAGGTCGGCCGGGCGCTGCGGACGATCGTGCTCAGCCCCGAGACCGGGGAGCTGTCCGACCGCACCGAGGCGCTGCTCTACGCGGCCGACAAGGCCGAGCACGTCGACACCGTGGTGCAGCCCGCGCTCGACCGCGGGGCGGTCGTGATCACCGACCGCTACGTCGACTCCACGCTCGCCTACCAGGGCGCCGGCCGCACGCTGGCGGTCGACGAGGTGGAGCGGGTCGCCCGCTGGGCCACCCACGACCTGCGCCCGCACCTGACCGTCGTACTCGACCTGGAGCCGGCGGCCGGGCTCGGCCGCTTCGAGGGACGCGACCGGATCGAGGGGGAGTCGCTGGAGTTCCACCAGCGGGTGCGCGAGGCCTTCGTGCGGATGGCCGAGGCCGACCCCGGGCACTACCTCGTGCTCGACGCCTGCGACGGCATCGATGACATCGCCATCGCGATCCGGGAGCGGGTCGCGCCACTGCTCGCCCAGGCCGAGGCCCGGCCATGACGGTCTGGGACCAGCTGGTCGGCCAGCGGCACGCGGTCCAGGCCCTGAAGACCGCCGCCGGCGGCCACGGCATGAGCCACGCCTGGCTGTTCACCGGCCCGCCGGGCTCGGGGCGCTCCAACGCCGCCATCGCGTTCGCCGCCGCGCTCGAGTGCGAGCAGGGCGGCTGCGGCGCCTGCCACGAGTGCCACACCGTGCTCGCCGGCACCCACGCCGACGTCTCCGTCATCCGCACCCAGAAGCTGTCGATCGGCGTCGACGAGGTGCGCGACCTGGTCCGCCGCGCTGCGCTGGCCCCGGTGGGCCGTCGCTGGCAGATCATGATCGTCGAGGACGCCGACCGGCTCACCGACCAGGCCTGCAACGCACTGCTCAAGGCGATCGAGGAGCCCACCGACCGCACGCTGTGGATGCTCTGCGCGCCGACCGTCGAGGACGTCCTGCCGACCATCCGCTCACGCTGCCGGCTGCTCACGCTCGCCACACCGAGCACTGTGGAGGTGGCGGCCTTCCTGGTCCGGGTCGAGGGCGTCAACGACGCCCTCGCGGCCTATGCGGCGCGGGCCAGCCAGGGGCACATCGGCCGGGCGAAGGCGCTCGCGCGCGACGAGGCCACCCGCAACCGGCGTCGCGAGATCGTCTCGCTCCCGGCCCGGCTCACCTCGCTCGGTGCCTGCATGACGGCCTCCGCCAACCTGGTCGAGGTGACCAAGGAGGAGGCCGACGCGCTGACCGGTGAGCTCGACGCCTCCGAGAAGGCCGACCTCGACTCGTCGTACGGCGTGGTCGAGCGCGGCCGCCGCCCCCGCGAGTACGCCCCGGCCCTGTCGGCGCTGGAGAAGGCCCAGAAGACCCGCGCCAAGCGCCGCCACCTCGACGTGGTCGACCGCGGCCTGATGGACCTCGTGTCGGTCTACCGCGACGCCATCTCCATCGGTGTCGGCGCCCAGGGCGCGCTGGTCAACGAGGAGATCCGCGGCGACATCCAGCAGATCGCGGCCACCTCGACGCCCGAGCTCAACCTGCGCCGGATCGGCTGGATCTTCGAGGCCCGCGAGCAGATGCTCGACTTCAACGTGCCGGTGGCGCTTGCCCTCGACTCCATGATGGTGGCACTGAAGGTGCCCGAAGGGAGCAACAGGTGAACCGGACCGTCCAGACCGTCGTGGTCGCCGTCATCGTCATCGCGCTGGTGGGCGCGGGCGCGCTGGGCGCGGCCTACCTGCTGTTCGGCGACGACTCCGGTGACAGCTCCGGCGAGTCCCAGGGGCCGAGGCCGACCGCCGCCTCCACGACCCCGGCGCCCGACGCCACGGAGCCGCCGAGCCCCGAGCTCGAGCCCTACTACTCCCAGCAGGTCGAGTGGGAGCCCTGCGGCGACAACCAGTGCGGCTTCCTCACCGTGCCGGTCGACTACCGCGACGCCGGCGGCGCCACGATCGAGGTCAACCTGCTCAAGGTGCCCGCCGCCAACCCCGATGCGCGGATCGGGTCGCTCGTGGTCAACCCGGGCGGGCCGGGCGCGCCTGGCACGACGTACGCCGAGGGCGCCGACACGGCCTTCCGGGCGCCGATCACCGACCGCTACGACATCGTCGGGTTCGACCCCCGCGGCACCGGCGACTCCGCCCCGATCGACTGTCTGCCCGACGACGAGATGACCGACTTCCTCGCGGTCGACCCGGACCCGGACGACGCCGGCGAGGAGCAAGTGCTCGTCGACGAGCTCGCCGACTTCTACCAGGGCTGCGCCGACAGCTCCGCGCCCCTGGTCGCCCACGTCACGACCGCCGAGACCGCCCGCGACATGGACGTGCTGCGCGCGGCCCTGGGCGAGTCGACCCTCAGCTACTTCGGCGCCTCCTACGGCACTAAGCTGGGCGCGACCTACGCCGAGCTGTTCCCCGACAAGGTCGGCCGGCTGGTCCTCGACGGCGCGGTCGACGTCGGCCTGTCCTCCCGCGACCTGACGCTCGGCCAGGCCGGCGGCTTCGAGACC
>JBAZRQ010000097.1:0-2632 GCA_041662925.1 Nocardioides sp.
AGCTGGACGCCCCGGTCCCGATGCTGGCCGCCGTACCGTCCGGTGCCGACCCGGGCTTCGACGAGGCGTTCGGGCGGCAGCCCGAGATGCTGGAGCACTTCAGCGAGCTGTTCGGGGACTACCCGTTCCCGGTCTACTCGATCGTGGTGACCGACGACGACCTCGAGATCCCGCTGGAGTCCCAGAGCCTGTCCACCTTCGGCCGCAACTTCCTCAACGACGACTGGGAGTCCGTGCGCCTGGTGGCCCACGAGCTCGCCCACCAGTGGTTCGGCAACACCGTCACGCTCACGAAGTGGCGCGACATCTGGCTGCACGAGGGGTTCGCCTGCTACGCCGAGTGGCTGTGGTCGGAGCGCTCGGGCGGCGACACCGCCGACATCCAGGCCCGCACCCACCACGACCGCCTGGCCGGCCTCGACCAGGACCTCGTGCTCTCCGACCCCGGTCCGGAGCTGATGTTCGACGACCGCGTCTACAAGCGCGGGGCGCTCACCCTGCACGCGCTGCGGCTGACCGTCGGTGACGACGCGTTCTTCGCGCTGCTGCGTGCCTGGGTGGCCGACAACCGGGGCGGGACGGTGACCACGGCGGACTTCGTCGACCTGGCCGCCGAGCGCACCGGCGCCGACCTCACCGACCTGTTCGCGGCGTGGCTGGACGCGGAGGACCTGCCGGAGCTTCCGGACGCCAGCTGACCTCGGCCTCCACCGCGCAGGCCACCGCTCCGACCCAGCCGGTGGGCAGGTCCAGCGGTGCGCTCCACAGGTCCGGAGGGTCTGCGGGGTCTCGCGCCAACCCCTCGCCCGAGGCCTTGAGCAGGGCCTCGGCCCGGGTCCAGGCCCTCAGGTCGCCGAAGTCGCCCGCGGTGCGGCCCGGGAGGTCGCGCTCGACGTCGACGCCCACCGGCGCCTCGCTCCAGGCGACCAGCGCCAGCCCGTCGGTGTAGGCGAGGCTGACGTGGACCGGGGCCGATGCCCCGAGCGCGCGCGGCTGTCCGTGCGCCGAGCTGCCGCAGCGGGGGCAGAGCCGGGCGACGCCGCTGAGCCCCAGCTCCTCGACGAGCCGTGCCTCGGCGGCCGCGCGCTGCGCGGCCCGGTCGCCCGGGGCCCACACCGCGGCGAGGTGCACGGTGACCGGTCGCGACGAGTCACGCTCGCTGACGTAGAGGCGGAACAGGAACCACGCCGACAGCGCACCGAGCAGGTGCCACACGGCGTGGCCCTGGTAGAGCCCGTCCGGGTCGCACCACGGCGAGTCGCTCTTGGCGGTGTTCCACACGGCGAAGGCCACGCCGAGGGTCGCGACCGCTGCCCACGCCCACCGGGTGTCGAGGACCAGCACTCCCGCCCGGGCCACCTGGCGCTCGAGCACGAGGGCGGCCAGCAGGAAGACCGCGAACGCCACGTTGCCGGCGTACGTCACCACCGGGACCGTGCCGCCGAAGAGCCCGACCGCCTCGCAGGCCACCAGCACCCCGGCGAAGAGCACGGCCAGGAAGCCCGGGCCGCGGCGCAGCCGGCGCATCGCCGCGTAGGAGACGGTGAAGGCGGCGATCAGGTACATGCTGGTCAGGTCGAGGTACCCGCCCAGCTCGGACTCGGTGGCGTGCATCGCCATGCTCGCCGGACCGAGGAGCACCACCATGCAGGCGTACGCCGTCGCGAGGCCCGGGTGCCGCGTCAGGGTGCCGGTGCCCAGCCCGCCCGGGCGCCCGGCCCGCCAGGCGATGAGCAGGCCCGCCACGACGAAGCCGAGGTTGCTGAGGGTGTTGACCGGCTGCCGGACGAGACGGTCCGAGGTCTCGCAGAAGTTGGCGCCCCGGTCGACGTCCGGCCCCAGCCACCCGTAGCCGACGGCGAGGGCCAACAGGCCCAGGGACAGGACAGCGACAGCCCCCGCCCAGGCGAGGGGCGGGGGCTGTCGGGTGTTCAGGGGATCAGGCCCATCATCAGGCCCATCGCTCGGCGGCCGGCACGAAGTCGAGCTTGCGGTCGCCGGTGTAGATCTGCTTGGGCCGCGCGATCTTCTGCTCCTTGTCCTGGACCAGCTCGAGCCACTGGGCCAGCCAGCCCGGCGTCCGGCCGATCGCGAACAGCACCGTGAACATCTCGGGCGGGAACTGGAACGCCTCGTAGATGAGCCCGGAGTAGAAGTCGACGTTGGGGTAGAGCTTGCGCTTGACGAAGTACTCGTCCTCGAGCGCGATCTTCTCGAGCTCCTGGGCGATCTCGAGCAGCGGGTTGACCCCGGTGACCTCGAAGACGTCGTCGCAGGCCTTCTTGATGATCTGGGCGCGCGGGTCGTGGTTCTTGTAGACGCGGTGGCCGAAGCCCATCAGCCGCTCGTTGCCGTCCTTCACGCCCTTGATGAAGTCGGGGATGTTCTCCTTCGACCCGATCCGGCGCAGCATCCGCAGCACGGCCTCGTTGGCGCCGCCGTGCAGCGGGCCGTAGAGGGCGGCGACGCCGGCCGCGACCGCGGAGTAGGGGTCGACCTGCGAGGAGCCGACCGAGCGGACCGCGTTGGTCGAGCAGTTCTGCTCGTGGTCGGCGTGGAGGATGAAGAGCACGTCGAGCGCCTTGACCAGCCGGGGGTCCGCCTCGAAGCGCCGCTCGCCCATCTTGAACAG
>JBAZRQ010000097.1:2642-6857 GCA_041662925.1 Nocardioides sp.
GTGTAGCCGAGCTCGTTGTCGGGATAGATGAACGGCTTGCCCTGCGCGTGGCGGAACGACCAGGCGCCCAGCGTCGGCATCTTCGCGATCATCCGCACGATCTGCATGTGGCGGTTGTCGGCGTCGCTGATGTTGCGGGCGTCGGGGTAGAACGTCGAGAGCGCGCCCACCGAGGCCATCAGCATCCCCATGGGGTGGGCGTCGTAGCGGAAGCCCTCCATGAATCCCTTGACGTTCTCGTGGACGAACGTGTGGTAGGTGATCTCGTGCACCCACGACTCGTACTCGGCCTTGGTCGGCAGCGCCCCGTGGACGAGCAGATAGGCCACCTCGAGGAAGTTGGACTTCTCGGCCAGCTGCTCGATCGGGTAGCCGCGGTACTCGAGGATGCCCTTGTCGCCATCGATGAAGGTCACGGAGCTGCGGCAGGACGCGGTGTTGACGAAGCCGGGGTCGTAGACGGCCAGGCCCGGCGCGTCCTCCCCCGTCTTGATCTTCCCGACGTCGGCGGCCTTGATGGTGCCGTCGAGGATCGGTACGTCGTACTCCAGTCCGGTGCGGTTGTCGCGGACGGTGAGAGAGTCAGTCACGCACTCCAACCTAATCTGCGCTCCCAGGACTGCGCTAACGGGTGTCCACGCCTTGCCCCTGGGCGGGCCCCTCAGCCGGCCCCTCCGCCGGCCCCTCCGAGGGCCTGCCATGACCGCGTTTTGACCGGGCCGTCCGGGGGCCCGTAGTCTTGCCTGTCGCGACTCCTGCCGCGTCTCGACCTTCATTCGGTCGGGGTGCAGTCCCGGACACCACCACGTGTGGGAAGCCGGGCCGTGTTCGTCAGAAGCCGCAGCAGCACCGCCCGGACGGCTGACCGCCCGGGCTCCACGAACGAAGAAGAGAGAACTGTCTTGCGCACGTACAGCCCCAAGCCCGGTGACATCCAGCGCGACTGGCACGTCATCGACGCCCAGGACGTCGTCCTGGGTCGCCTCGCAGTCGAGGTCGCCACCCTCCTGCGTGGCAAGCACAAGCCGATCTTCGCCCCGCACATGGACGTCGGCGACTTCGTCGTCGTCGTCAACGCGGAGAAGGTCGCCCTGTCCGGCAACAAGCGGACCACCAAGATGACCTACCGCCACTCGGGCTACCCGGGCGGTCTCACCTCCACGCCGATCGGCGAGGTCCTGGACAAGGACGCCCGCAAGGCGATCGAGAAGGCCGTGTGGGGCATGCTCCCCAAGAACAAGCTCGGTCGCGCGCTGATGAAGAAGCTCAAGGTCTACTCCGGCCCGACCCACCCCCACTCGGCCCAGCAGGCCGTGCCCTTCGAGATCACCCAGATCTCCCAGTAACTCCCGACGTCGAAAGCAAGGTTGAGGAACACAGTGGCTGACACCAGCACCGAGGTCGAAGAGACCTTTGAGACCGACGAGCAGGGCGTTGCCTACAGCTCCGAGAGCGCTCCGTCCGCGGACGCCCCCGCCCGCCCGGCGACCATCGCCCCCGCCGCCGCGACCGGCCGCCGCAAGGAGGCCGTGGCGCGTGTTCGCATCGTCCCCGGCACCGGCAACTGGATCGTCAACGGCCGCACGCTCGACTCCTACTTCCCCAACAAGCTGCACCAGCAGGTGGTGAACGAGCCGTTCGCCGAGCTGCAGCTCGAGGGTCGGTTCGACGTGATCGCCCGCATCCACGGTGGCGGCATCACCGGTCAGGCCGGCGCCCTGCGCCTCGGCGTGGCCCGGTGCCTGAACTTCATCGACGAAGAGGCCAACCGCCCCGCGCTCAAGAAGGCCGGTCTCCTCACCCGCGACGCCCGCGTCATCGAGCGCAAGAAGGCCGGACTCAAGAAGGCCCGCAAGGCGCCTCAGTTCAGCAAGCGCTGATTCTTGGCCCGACACTTCGGTACGGACGGGGTCCGGGGCCTGGCGAACGGTGATCTCACCGCTTCGCTTGCCCTGGACCTTTCCGTTTCCGCCGCCCGGGTCCTGGCCGAGCACGGCGAGTTCGCCGGGCACCGGCCGCTCGCCGTGGTCGGTCGCGACACCCGGATCTCGGGGGAGTTCCTCGAGTCCGCGGTCGTGGCCGGTCTCGCGTCGGCCGGCGTCGACGCGCTGCTCCTGGGCGTGCTGCCCACCCCGGGCGTCGCGCACCTCACCGCCTCGCTCGGCGCCGACCTCGGCGTCATGCTCTCGGCTTCGCACAACCCGATGCCCGACAACGGCATCAAGTTCCTCGCCCGCGGCGGCGTCAAGCTCGGCGACGCCCTCGAGCTCGAGATCGAGTCGCGGCTCGGCCAGGCCTTCGAGCGGCCCGTCGGCGGCGGCGTCGGCCGGGTGCTGCACTACGACACCGCCGTCGAGGAGTACGCCGCCCACCTCGCCTCGACGGTGAGCCGCCCGCTCGACGGGCTGACCGTCGTACTCGACTGTGCCGAAGGTGCGGCGTTCGAGGCCGGCCCGCTCGCGCTGCGCGAGGCCGGGGCCACCGTGATCGCGATCCACGCTCAGCCCGACGGCCTCAACATCAACGACCAGTGCGGCTCGACCCACATGGAGTCGCTGCGCGCCGCGGTGCTCGAGCATCGCGCCGATGCCGGCTTCGCCCTCGACGGCGACGCCGACCGCTGCCTGGCCGTCGACGCCGACGGCGAGATCGTCGACGGCGACCAGATCCTCGCGGTGCTGGCGATCGCGATGTCCCAGGCCAACCGTCTCGTCAAGGACACCGTGGTCGCGACCGTGATGAGCAACCTCGGCTTCGTCACGGCCATGCGCGACGCCGGGCTGGGAGTGCGCCAGACCAAGGTCGGTGACCGCTACGTGCTCGAGGCGATGCGGGTCTCGGGCTACACCCTGGGCGGCGAGCAGTCCGGCCACGTGATCATGAGCGACTACGCCACCACCGGCGACGGCATCCTCACCGCGCTCCACGTCCTCGAGCGGATGGCCGACACCGGCGAGTCGCTGGCCACGCTGGCCTCCGTCGTGACCCGGCTGCCCCAGGTGCTGGTCAACGTGCCCGGCGTCGACAAGGCGCGCGCCGACGACGACGCCGTACTCGCCGCCGCGGTGGCCGAGGAGGAGTACTCCCTCGGCGACACCGGCCGCATCCTGCTGCGCCCCTCCGGCACCGAGGCCCTCGTCCGGGTCATGGTCGAGGCACCCACCCAGGAGATGGCCCAGGGCGTCGCCGACCGGCTCGCCGCCGTGGTGCTCCAGCAGCTCGCGCTCTGATCCCAGCTCTCCCGCGGCCTGTGGAGAGGCGTTCGCCGGCACCGGCGAGGTCGGCTAGACACGGGGGATGCACCGGTTCGCCACCGTCCTCGGGGTCGTCGCCACCCTGGTGACGCTGGCCTGCGGCGGCGTCGTGCTCGCCTCAGGAACGGCGACTACGACACTCGAGCACCCAGCGGCCGCGCCCCCACCGCCGTGGCAGGTGGTGACCGGTCCCGCCGGCAGCTTCGAGGTACCACCTGAGACGGCCGGGTGGACGGTGCGCGAGCCCGCCCAGGTCGTCTACTACGCCGACCGGCACGGCGACCCGATGGTGGGCGTCGCCGGCCCGGCGGTGCTCGACGACGGCTACTGCACGCAGGCGACGGGGGCGTCCAACCGCGGATTCGCGGGCCTCACGGGCCCGCATCCCGGCACCGTCCGGGCCGTCAACCTCCGCGAGGCGCGGCGCTGGGCCACGGCGGTCGCCGGGCACCGGCCGACCGCCGCTCGGACCGCCCGCCTCGCCCTGGACGACGGATCGGTGGCCGTGCACTCGCATGCTGTGGTGCAGCCGGCGCCTGCCGGCCCATGCCAGCCGCAGCGCGTCGCCCTCGACCACGTCAGCGTGGCGGGACCAGCGGGTGTCGTCACGCTGGTCGTCGTACGCGACCTCGGTCCGGACCCGGCGTCAGCAGGCGAGGTCGACCGGCTGCTGCGGACCCTGCGGGCTCCCTGAGGAACCGACGCGGGACGTGGGCACTCCGGCCCGGCACGCCGAGACGATCGCGGTCTCTGTCGCTGTCCCTGGTGAGCCGAGTTGGCGAACCAATGGCGAGTTCCTGACGTCGCACTCAGTAATCAAGCAATCAGACGTAAAGGAAGTCCCGATGCCATTCCATCCCGGTTCAGCTGTCCTGGTTCTGTTCGGGGCACTGCTCCTGCCTGTCGGAGCGAACGGTGCTGCCGCTGATCCCGTGTGCCGAGGAGAGGCCGCCACCCTCGT
>JBAZRQ010000098.1:0-6794 GCA_041662925.1 Nocardioides sp.
CCCGACCCGGTCCGGGCGGGCACACCGAGGAGCCCGATCCGCTCGTAGTAGCGGACCGTCGACGTGGGCACTCCCACCCGGTCGGCGAGCTCTGAGATCCGCACCGCTCCACGGTAGACCCGTCACTGCGGTGCAGGGTCAAGCCTTGACCTTTCATCCGAGTTCAAGGCCTACGGTCGCGAAACGGACCACCACCCGGTCCCCGACCCGAGGAGCAGACCATGTCCACCTTCACCCGAGAGAACACCGAGATCGCCGTCGACATCGAGGGGATCGGCCGGCAGCACCGCGCCGAGGCCGGCGGGATGACCATCGCGCTCGAGCGCTGGAACGCCGGACTCGACACCACCGAGATGTTCGCCGACCTGCCCGACGGGGCGTGCCAGGAGCCGCACTTCGGCTACGTCCTGGCGGGCTCGGCGACGGTGCGCTACACCGACGGGGAGTCCGAGACGCTCGCGTCCGGCCAGGCCTACTACCTGCGCCCCGGCCACAACGTCCACGTCGACCAGGACGCCGAGTTCGTGGAGTTCACCAGGGCGGACGCCGCGCCGGGCATCAACACGCTCGAGCTGTAGGGCCCCAGCCGGTATGGCGCCGTGCCGGCTGAGCCAGTCGTCGGCGTCGGTCGGACCGATGTCGACGGCGTCACCGGTGACGTGTGCCGACGTGTCGGGGGTGGAGACATGGCGGAGCGCCTCCTGCTCGCTGCCGTACCTGCTCACCGCTTCGGCGAACAGACGCTGCTGGTGCGCCCGGCTGCGCCAGCCGCTGGTGATGACCACGTCCACTCCGTCGTCCCGCGCGTCGCGCGCCGCGGCTCGGACGGCCGCGAGGAGCTCCGGGTCGAGGTTGCGGATCGTTGGTCGAATGGCCCTGAAGGGGGTGCCGTGATCACCGCCCGACCGCAGGTCGGCAAGGCCCTCCTGCGCCCGCTCCGTGGCGCCACAGCCGAACACCGCGATGGCGACGACGAGCAACGTCGCGCCCAGCGGGAAGCGGGGCCGATGCGCGGAGCCGGGACAGGTGAGGTTGGCGGTCACGTCAGCAACGTAGGCAGCCGGGAACCGGCCGCACCTCCCTCGCAGGTGCCGACTCCCGGCACCAGAGGCCAATCCTCATCCTCCGGAGCTCACTGCGGAGCGTCTCAGCGGCCGGGGTCCGCCTCGGCCGACGGCTGCCACTGCCGCCTGAGCAGCCACTGCCGCCTGAGCAGCCCGTACACCCACGAGTCCGACACGTCGCCGTTGACGACGCAGTCCTCGCGCAGCGTCCCCTCCCGCACGAATCCGAGCTTCTCGAGCACGCGGGCGGACGCCGTGTTGCGCGTATCGGTCTCGGCCTGGACCCGGTTCAGGTCGAGGGTGTCGAATGCCCACTGCAGCACGGCGCGCGCGGCCTCCGTCGCGTAGCCCTGACCCCAGGCCGCGTCGTCGAGGCAGTAGCCCAACGACGCGCTGCGGTGGTCCGGGTTCCATCGGGTCAGGCTGCACCAGCCGAGGAACGACCCGTCGGAGGCACGGTCCATGGCCAGCCGCGCACCACTGCCGTCCTCCTCCAGCTGCCGGCATGCGGTGAGGAAGCGCTCGGCGCGCGCACGCTCGCCCCAGGGCGGCGCGTCCCAGTAGCGCAGCACCTGGGCGCTGGTGTGCAGCGCGTAGAGGGCGTCCGCGTCCGCGTTCGTGAAGGGGCGCAACCGCAGGCGGGCGGTGTGCAGCGTCGGGGTGGGCAAGGACATGTGCGTCATGGTGCCCTGTCAGGAGCCTGATTCCGAGGGTCTCGCCCTACGCTGAGGCTTCGTCGTACGGTCGTGGCCCTGTCGGTCTGGAGGACGCAGCTGTGGATCCCGATCTCACCGATCTCGACCTGTTCAGCCAGGGCTTCCCCCACGAGCTGTTCGCGGATCTCCGAGGTCAGGAGGGGGTGCGCTGGCACCCCCCGACCGATTACACGCCTGGCGGCGTCGGGTTCTGGTCGGTCACGACCTACGAGCGGGCTCGGGAGGTCGCGTCGGACCCCGGCCGGTACTCCTCCGAGGCAGCGCCCGGGCGAGAGGGCGGTGGCACCCTGATCGAGGACCTGCCGGTCGGGCTCGGTCCCGGGGTCCTGCTGAACATGAGCGACGACCCCCGGCACGCCAGGTTCCGCAAGCTCCTGACCCCCAGCATGCTTCCGAGGGCCCTGCGCCGGATCGAGGACGACCTCCGCTCCCGGGCCCGGCGCATCGTCGACGAAGCCGTGGCCAAGGGCGACTGCGACTTCGTCCTCGACATCGCCGCCGAGCTGCCCCTGCAGGCCGTCGCCCAGCTCATCGGCGTGCCCCAGGAGGACCGGCACCGGTTGTTCGGCTGGGCCAACGCCACCCTCGACTACGAGGGCCGCGAGCTCGGCGAGGCCACCGAGCGCAGCCAGCAGGCCAGCGCCGAGATGTACGCCTACGGCGCCGAGCTGCTGGCCCTCAAGCGCACCACGCCCGGCACCGACCTCATCTCCGTCGTCGCCGCGGCCACGATCGACGACGCACCGCTCGCCGAGCTCGAGATCCAGATGCTCTTCAACCTGCTGATGGCGGCCGGCAGCGAGACCACCCGCAACACCATCACCCTCGGGCTGCTCGGGATCCTGGCGCACGCGGGGATGTGGGACCGCCTCGCCCGGGACCGGGACCTGCTGCCCGGGGCGATCGAGGAGATGCTCCGCTACGCCTCCTCGACGCCGTACAACCGCCGTACGGCGACCCGCGACCACGAGCTCGGCGGGCATCGCATCGCGGCCGGCGACAAGGTGGTGGTCTGGTGGGCCTCGGCCAACCGCGACGAAGCCGTCTTCGAGCGCCCCGACGTCTTCGACCCGACCCGGAACCCGAACCCGCACCTGGCCTTCGGCCGCGGCAACCACTTCTGTCTCGGCGCTCCCCTGGCGCGACTCGAGATCCGCCTGGTCCTCGAGACAATGCTGGACCGGGTCGAGCGCATCGAGCAGACCGCCCCGGTGGAGTACAGCCGGAGCAACAAGCACTCCGGCGTACGCCGGATGCCGGTCCGGCTCCATCCCCGATCCTGACCACCCGCCGACCAGGCACCGAGCCCGCACCCACGATGGGAACCGACATGACCGAGTCCATGGCCAGCCGCTACGTCGAGGCGGTCAACGCCCAGGACGCCGACAGCCTCCTGGCGCTCTTCGCCCCCGACGCGCTGCTGCTCCACCCCGTCGGACGCTTCGAGGGCACCGCCGCCATCGCCGGCTTCTACCGCGACATCGTGTTCCTCGGCCAGGCCCAGGCCACGACCGTGCACCACTATGCGTTCGACGGGGTCGAGGTGGCGCTGCTCGAGGCCACCAGCCCGCTGGACCCCGACGCCGCCACGGTTCACGCCGCCGACGTCTTCACGATCAACGCCGCCGGCACGCTCGACCGTCTCGAGATCTACTACCGCTGACCCGACAACCCGAATGGTCACCGCTCAGCGACCGCGGCGGTCCACCCAGCGCACCGTGACCTCCCAGTCGTCGGAGGCCGAGGGATACAGGTAGACGCACCCGATCACGTCGTCCTCGTCGTCCGGGTCGAGCATCCCCGTCATCGTTGCGCCCGCCGGGTCACGAACCCGTCACGATCCGAGCCCGCCGGTCAGGTCGCGCTGAAGACGAGGAGACCGGGGAACCCGCGCGTGGCACCCTGAAGCCATGAGCGACGAGCTGCCTCGGCCGGTGCGGGTCTTCACGCCCTCCGACCTGGCTGCGGCCGACCCCACACCCGGCATGAACCGCGCCATGGCTTTCGAGCTGCCCCTGCTCTGGGCCGGCCAGGTCGAGACCGAACCCGGAGCGGTCTCGGGTTGGCACCACCACGAGCGCAACGAGTCGAGCCTGTACGTCGTGCGCGGCGTGCTACGCCTCGAGTTCGAGGGCCATGACGGATACATCGATGCCGGCCCCGGCGACTTCGTGCACGTCCCGGCCTGGACCGTCCACCGTGAGTCGAACCCCACCCGGGAGCCGTCCTTCGCCGTGATCGCCCGGGTCGGTGGCGGAATCCCGACGGTGAATGTCGACGGTCCGGCGACGCGCTGACGCTCCCGAGGCGGGTCTAAGGAGCGACGTTGACGAGCCCGTCCTCGCTGGCTGTCGCGAGCCAGGTCTTGCCACCGGCGAGTGAGGAGATCTGCTTGAGCCCGGCGATCCAGCTCCCGTCGGTGTTGGTCGGGTCGGGTTCGCCGTCGTCGAACCAGAACATGCCGTAGGCGGGAGCCGCTCCTGCGGCCCGCAGACCGGTCGTGACCACCTCCGGGTCCCAGTTCCCGTTGCTGTTCGCGGGGCCGACCTCGCCGAGGGCCATCCGCGGTGACACGGCGGCCATGGCGGCGTAGGACCCCAGAACCAGCTCGTCGGTGTCGTCCGCGTGGGCCTCGAAGTCGTAGCTCGACAGACCGGCGATGTCGTACGCCGCGGGCCGCGTCGCGACCGGGTCGGCGGCCTTGTAGTCGGACTTGGGCACGAACGAGCAGCCCCACACGATGTTGTGGATCCCGTGTGCCCACGCGCGCTTCTGGACGAGTCGGTAGAGCCTCTTGACGTCAGATCGCCAGGCGGCGCTCCCGCCGCTGCCGTTGTCGCACCCCCACCAGAACCAGAAGCTGTTGGCCTCGATCAGCGGCCGGAAGACCGTGGCGACACCTGCCTTCTGCAGGCGCAGGAGGTACGGCGCGACCTGGTTGTCGAACTCGCGAAGGAAGCGTCTTCGCTCCGGCGTCCCCTCGGTGAGCACTCGGCGGACGACCTTCGGTCCCGGTGAGGCATGGGCCTCCGCGCCGGTGCGCGGGTTGCGGGGGTACCAGCTGGTGACCAGCACGGAGCCCTGCTGAGCGTCGGCGATCAGGTCGCCCAGCACCTGCTGGTTGTAGCCGTGCTGCACCGCGTAGTGCCACTCGTTGGTGGTCCACCCGAGGACCCGCACCCGGCTGGACAGCGCCGGAGCCTCGGTGTCCAGCGCCGTCAACGGGCCGAACGGCGCGTCGCCGTTCACGTTGAGCTGCTGGCCCACCGCCATCGTCCGGGCAGAGGAGAAGCTGTCGAGGAGGGCCGCGAGGTCCTTGGCGGCCCGGTTCGCGTTCGAGTCCGCCAACCGGGTCGCGGGCGCGGCGGACGCGACCCCCGGCCGGGCCACAACCGAACCGGCGAGGGCTGCCGGCACCGACCAGGCCGCGGCACGCACCACGGCCCGACGGCTCGTCACGAGCCTGAGCATGGCCATCAGGCTAGGGGCCGAGTCGCGTCGGAACAATGCCCACACTCGCCCGCTTGGCTCAGCCGCTCGCTCCAGGACCTGCGAACCCGCTGGCCGTGACGCGTGCTCTCTCTCATCGTGTCCGGCTCGCGGCGAATTGACGCGCCTCCGGAAGCGACCGGATCGCGGAGAGTGGATGTCGGCCTTCTCGGCTAGTCACGCCCTGGATGCCTCGGCCAGTCATTGACATTGGGATACAGCTGGGCGAGCGCCTGGCGTGCGTTGAAGTCGTCTGTGTCGTGCGACAGCACCTCCGCGATATCTCGACGCTCCCTGTGGTGAGTGAGCAGATGCCAACGGACGTTTGCCGACTTGTCGTGGAGGAATCGCGAGATCATCTCTTCGTTTAGCCGGTGGGTGCTGGCGACCGAGGCCCGCACTTGATTGTCGGGATCACGCGAGAGGATTTCGATCAGTTCGTCGAGCAGATGTCACGGTGCGGGACTGAGCCCCGAACTGACCTGTGCGGGTCGGCGGCGAGCCGTTGGAGGAAGTCAGGCCTGTCAGTACTCCAGACCAGGTTCTCACGCACGTCCTTGTCTGGGTCCGCAAGCAATGCCTCGTACGTCGGCGCGTCCAAGTCTCTCCGTTGAGCCAGTATCGCTCGGACGGACGAATCGGCAGCCTCGAGCACCACCTGTACTGAAACGGATCCCGGGTTCTCGGCGACGCCGTATCGAGGGAGATGGTGACGATCCCCGACAAGGTCCACCAGAACGTCGATCGGAGTGC
Source organism: Nocardioides sp. (assembly GCA_041662925.1). Taxonomy (GTDB): domain Bacteria; phylum Actinomycetota; class Actinomycetes; order Propionibacteriales; family Nocardioidaceae; genus Nocardioides. Next base: position 6,023 of record JBAZRQ010000098.1, read on the forward strand.
TCGGGTTCTTCGCCACGGCTGTGCGGACTGCCGTGAGCCGATGTTGACTCAGCTCGCGCAAGCGTTCGACATCTACTGTCGATCCCGCTTCCGCGACGAGCGCATCAGTGGCCTTCACCAATGCCATGCTTCCACATCGACCCAATCCCGTTTCGGCACAACCGCCCAGCAGCCATGAGTGGACGTCCGACAACCTGCTGAGGTCCCATTTAGGCTGTTGACGATGATTGACGCGATGGTCGAGGGAGATGCGAAGACGGTGGCGGGCGAATCGCCAGGCGATCCGGGGATCACGCTCTCAATGAGGGCAGTCAGAAATCCCCTTGACCCACATCGAGACGACGAAGACTTCGATCTCGGCTGGCAGCTTCTTTGTGGCGATCCCGAATGGCGAGCTTGGTTCACCGAACATCGAAGCCACTTGGAGTCGGGACCGGCAACCAACTATCTCGTCATTGAGGGCCGAGACAAGAAGTCAGTACGGCGGCAGGCCAACGGAGTTCTCCTTGTTCGCGTCCCCGTCGCGCTATTGGACGAAGCGTCAGACAAGCCGAGGTTCTGGCAACAGATCATCCACGAGGTCCTGTCACTTCGGGCAGCCATGGATCCACCGGTCGAACCGCCGCCGTCATTGGCCCAAATCTTGGGTTCGGGTCCAGCAGGCGCGTGACCGCTCAGCGGCAGTTCCCTTCAGCGGAGGCAAGGTCAGCGGTCAGCCCGACTTCATTTGTCGGCTCCACACCACGCCTGCGGCGACCGGCAAGCACAGAGC
>JBAZRQ010000099.1:0-6760 GCA_041662925.1 Nocardioides sp.
TCTTCACCTTCGCACTCTCCGGACCCCTCCCCCCCAAGGAGATGGGCATCGTGCTCGGCGTCGCCGTACTCCTCGACGCCTTCCTCGTACGCCTCGTCCTGCTACCCGTCATGCTGCGCCTCACCGGAGCAGCCGCCTGGTACAGCCCCGCCTGGCTCACCAAGATCCTGCCCAACGTCCGCTTCTCGCATGACTGACCAGTCCCAGCCGGTCAACCGATCCCTCAAGGAGCTTCACTGTGTGTAGAGCTGTCCGATGCCGGACCTGCAGCAAGACCACCTGGGCCGGGTGTGGCCAGCACATCCGCCAGGCCCTCGCCCACGTCTCCCAGGCCGACCGCTGCCCGGGGCACCCCAAGGTCGAGGGTGAAGGGGGCGGCTGGCGCAAGCTGTTCGGGCGCTGACGCGCCGAAGCCCTGAGCAACGCACAACACCGAGGTGGTTCGACCACCTCGGTGTTGTGCTGTTCCGCGGCTCTACGAGGGCTTGGGGGCCCCCGGTCGGACGTAGCGCAGCCACGTGATCACGATGCACATCGCCGCGAACGCGACGCCGATGTAGAAGAACGTCTCCGGTTCCATCAGGGTCAGCCCGACCCCGAAGAAGAACGGTCCGAAGGCGGCGATCGCGGCCGTCCACCCGATCACGCCGCCGGCCTGTCGCCGCTCGAAGATCATCGGCATCTGCTTGAACGTCGACGCGTTTCCGATGCCGGCGAACAGGAAGATCGCGAGCATGCCGTAGAGGAACTTGTCGAAGTCGGCCTCCAGGGCAGCGGCACCTGACGTGTCGGGTGAGAGGTGCATGCTGGTGTAGAGGACCGACGCCAGGATGCCGATGCCCGCGAACAGCGTCCAGCGGGCCCCGCCCATCTTGTCCGTGAGCGGGCTGAACACCACCCGGGCGCCGGCGCCGATGAGCGGGCCCAGGAAGGCGAACTTGACCGGGTCCGGGATGGAGTAGCCCTCCACCAGCACCTGCGTCGTCCCGTCGGACAGGAGGCGCGCGATCTCGGCGTTGCCTCCGCCGTAGAGGTTCTTGATGAGCAGGCCGAACTGCCCGGACAGCCCGGCGAAGGTGCCGAAGGTCATGATGTAGAGCAGCGTCATCCACCAGGTGTCCTGGTTCTTGAAGATGTCGAACTGCTGGCGCACGTTGGCCTTGATCGGCACGCTCTTGAGCATCGTCCAGGCGAGGACCGCGCCGATGATGACGAACGGCACGTAGACGTAGGTGGCGTTCTGGTACCAGACGTCCTTCGACGCCTTCCCCGGGAACGACTCGGTCTGGGACACGCCCAGGAAACCGATCATCGAGAAGCCGATGATCCATGGGGTCACGAACTGCACCAGCGAGACACCGAAGTTGCCGACGCCGGCCTGCACGCCCAACGCGGTCCCCTGCATGCGGCGGGGGAAGAAGTACGACGTGCTCGGCATGAAGCCGGAGAACGCGCCGCCGCCGATGCCGGACATGAACGACAGCGCCAGCAGCCACGCGTAGGAGGTGTCAGAGTCCTGCACGGCGATGGCCCAGCCCACGAGGGGGAACAGCAGCAGCAGGGTGGTCAGCGACACCAGCTTGCGGGTGCCGAGGATCGGCGGCAGCACCATCCACACCAGCCGCAGCAGGCCCGCGGAGAGGCCCGGCAGCGCCACCAGCCAGTAGAGCTGGTTCTGGGTGAGGTCGAAGCCCAGGTTGGTGAGCTTGGGCGCCAGGGCACTGGCGATGAACCAGGACGCGAAGGCCAGCGTCAGCGTGAACGTCGTGACCGACAGGGTCCGCCAGGCGAGTGCTTGGTCCCAGGTCTCTTCGTTCTCCGGGTCCCAGTCCTGGAGCCACTCCTTCCCGGTCCGGTCGCCTTCTTTGGCGGGGCGCGATGGGGTTGACATCAGACGTGAGCCTCTCTTGGGGTGGGTTGTTCGAAGTGGTCGGCCAGCTCCGGGGACTGCTCATGCAGCATCTGCACGACCGTGAGGTGCATCCAGATGGCGCAGGCCAGCGTCAGGAGGAACAGGACGAAGAAGGTCGCGGACGGCAGCCCGGTCCACGCGGTCGTGTAGGCGAAGAGCGGCGGGAGGAAGAACCCGCCCAGGGCGCCGAGCATCCCCACCAGTCCGCCGACGGAGCCGACCTCGGTGGGGAAGTACTCGGGGATGTGCTTGTAGACGGCCGCCTTGCCGATGCCCATGGAGCACCCGAGCAGGAAGACCAGGATCGCGAACGGCCACAGGCCGATCGAGTAGGGGAGGACGTCGGCCGACCCGGCGGAGGTGTGCTTCTCCGAGACCTCCACCACGATGTGCCCGTTGGGCATCATCAGGACGAAGGTCGTGGCCAGCATGATCCCGAACGTCCAGTACATCACCCGGCGGGCGCCGAGACGGTCGGAGAACCAGCCGCCCACGGGGCGCAGCAGGCTGGCCGGGAAGATGAACGTGGCGGTGAGCAGGGCGGCAGTGCTCAGGGAGACATCGAAGTTGTCGACGTAGTACTTGGGCAGCCAGGCCGACAGGGCGACGTACGCCCCGAACACGGCGACGTAGTAGGCGCTGAAACGCCACACCCGGATCTCGCGCAGCGGGACCAGCTGCTCGCGCAGCGGCCGGCCGGCGCCGGGCTTGCGGTCCTGGCGGGGGGTCATCGTCCAGAGCAGCACCGCCACCACGACCAGCAGGACGGCGTAGATGACGGGGATCAGCCGCCAGCCACCCTCCACGAAGCCGAAGTAGGTGCCGCCCGCGGTGGCGGTGATCAGGACCGGCCCGATGAACTTCGTGACCGACGCCCCCACGTTGCCGGCGCCGAAGACGCCGAGCGCGAAGCCTTGGTGGTGGCGCGGGAACCAGGCGGAGTTCCAGGCGATCCCCGCGGTGAACGCGTTGCCCGCGAAGCCCACCGCGAAGGCCAGCACCAGGAGCATGCCGTAGCTGCCGGCCAGCGAGATCAGGTAGGAGAAGAGCGCGGTGGCCAGCAGCAGCACCGTGAAGACGATCCGACCCCCGAACCGGTCGGCGGCGATGCCCGCCGGGAGCCGCCAGAGCGCCCCGTTGAGGATGGCGACCGCGGAGAGCCAGGAGAGCTGGACGTCGGTGAGGCCGAACTCGTCGCGGATCGGCAGGCCGAGGACGCCGAACATCAGCCAGGCCGCGAACATCAGCGTGAAGGCGATGGTGGAGAGGGTCAGCACGCTGCGGGCGCCGCGCGGGACGGCGGAGGCGGGATCCGCGGCCGCGGGGCCGGGGGCTCCGGCGAGATCGGTGGCTGGCATCAGGGCTCCGGGTCGGTGTCGAAGGTAACCCAGGGTAAAGGCGACCTCGCCCAGGATGGGCCATGTAGGTGACCCTCAGAAGGGACCTTGGTCATCAGGATGAGGGGACCAACTATCGCCTTTTCCACGGTCGACTCGCCCGGAAAGGCGGGAAGCCCAGCCGGTGGCAGACAGGCCGAGCAGCGTGTGCTTGCATGGCTCGAGAACCGCCACCACGGCCGCTACGACAGCGAGGGAACCCACAGTGAGCACCGACGTCCAGCCAGAGCCGAAACAGACGGACGACGTGGGGATGGACGGGGCCCTGACTGACGCGCTGGTGCGGAGCCGGCGGTTCTTCACCAAGGGAACCGTCTCCCCGGACCTGCGGACCCTGACCAAGAAGGGCGGCCGGAGCGCCGACGACTTCTACCGGGACCGCTGGAGCCACGACAAGGTCGTGCGCTCCACCCATGGCGTCAACTGCACCGGGTCCTGCTCCTGGAAGGTCTACGTCAAGGACGGGATCATCACCTGGGAGACCCAGCAGACCGACTACCCCTCGGTCGGCCCCGACTCTCCCGAGTACGAGCCCCGCGGCTGCCCCCGCGGCGCCGCGTTCTCCTGGTACACCTACTCGCCGACCCGGGTGCGCTACCCCTACGTCCGCGGCGTCCTGCTGCAGATGTACCGCGAGGCCAAGTCCCAGCACGGCGGCGACCCGGTCAAGGCCTGGGCGCACATCGTCGACAACCCCGCCCGGGCCAAGGCCTACAAGTCCGCCCGCGGCAAGGGCGGACTCGTCCGCGCCACCTGGGACGAAGCCACCGAGATGGTGGCCGCCGCCTACGTGCACACGATCAAGAAGTGGGGGCCCGACCGGGTCGCGGGCTTCTCGCCGATCCCCGCGATGTCGATGGTGTCGCACGCGTCCGGCGCCCGCTTCACCTCGCTCGTCGGCGGCTCGATGCTGTCCTTCTACGACTGGTACGCCGACCTGCCGGTGGCCTCGCCCCAGGTCTTCGGTGACCAGACCGACGTACCCGAGTCGGGGGACTGGTGGGACGCCGGCTACCTGATCATGTGGGGCTCCAACGTGCCGGTCACCCGCACGCCCGACGCTCACTGGATGGCCGAGGCCCGCTACCGCGGCCAGAAGGTCGTCGTGGTCGCGCCCGACTACGCCGACAACGTCAAGTTCGCCGACGAGTGGCTGGCGATCAACCCCGGCACCGACGGTGCGCTGGCCATGTCGATGGGCCACGTCATCCTCAAGGAGTTCTTCGTCGACCGGCAGACGCCCTACTTCGCCGACTACACGAAGAAGTTCACCGACCTGCCCTACCTGGTCGCCCTCGACGAGGTGGCCGACGCGCCCGGCACCTACCGGGCCGGCAAGTTCCTCACCGCCGCGGACCTGCCCGCGCACGCCCACGAGGAGAACGCCCACTTCAAGACCGTCCTGCTCGACGCCCGGACCAACGAGCCGGTCGTGCCCAACGGCTCCCTCGGTGACCGCTTCGGCGACGCCGGCGTCGGCAAGTGGAACCTCGACCTCGGCGACGTCGACCCCCGGCTGAGCGTGATGGAGGCCGGTGGCGAGTCGGTCTCCCTCGAGCTGCCGCGCTTCGACGACGTCGACGGGACGCCGGGCTCACTGCCCCGCGACGTGCCCGTGCGCCGCATCGGCGACCAGCTGGTCACCACCGTCTTCGACCTGATGCTGGCCCAGTACGGCGTGGGCCGCGACGGACTCGACGGCTACGCCACCGGCTACGGCGACGCCACGGCGCCGTACACCCCGGCCTGGCAGGAGGCCATCACCGGCGTCCCCGCCTCGGCGGCCGCCCGGATCGCCCGCGAGTTCGCGCAGAACGCCGAGGACTCAGGCGGTCGCTCGATGATCCTGATGGGGGCCGGCACCAACCACTGGTTCCACTCCGACACGATCTACCGCGGCTTCCTCGGGCTCACCACGCTCACTGGGTGCCAGGGCGTCAACGGCGGCGGCTGGGCGCACTACGTCGGCCAGGAGAAGTGCCGCCCGGTGACCGGCTGGGCGCAGCTCGCCTTCGGCCTGGACTGGAGTCGCCCGCCGCGGCAGATGATCCACACCGCCTACTGGTACCTCCACACCAACCAGTTCCGCTACGACACGTTCGGCGCCGACACGGTCTCCGCCAAGACGGGCAGCGGCCTGCTGGACGGGATGAGCACCGCCGACGTCATCGCGAAGAGCGCCCGGATGGGCTGGATGCCGTCCTACCCGACGTTCAACCGCAACCCGCTCGACCTGGCCGACGAGGCCGCGACGGCGGGCACGCCGGTGGCCGAGCACGTGGTCGACCAGCTCAAGTCCGGTGACCTGCGCTTCGCCGCCGAGGACCCGGACGCGCCCGAGAACTTCCCGCGGGTGCTCGCGATCTGGCGGGCCAACCTGCTCGGCTCGTCGGGCAAGGGCAACGAGTACTTCCTCAAGCACCTGCTCGGCACCGACAACTCGCTGCGCGCAGGCGAGGCGTCGGAGGGGCAGCGCCCGCAGGAGGTGGAGTGGCACGACGAGGCCCCCGAGGGCAAGCTCGACCTGCTGCTCACGCTCGACTTCCGCCAGACCAGCACGACGATCTTCTCGGACGTCGTGCTGCCGGCGGCCACGTGGTACGAGAAGCACGACCTCAACACCACGGACATGCACCCGTTCATCCACTCGTTCAACCCCGCGATCGCGCCGCCGTGGCAGACCCGCACCGACTGGGACGCCTGGCAGACCATCGCCACCAAGTTCAGCGAGCTCGCGGCCGGCCGTCTCGACACCCGCAAGGACGTCGTCGCCGTACCCCTGCTGCACGACACCCCCGACGCGATGGCCAACCCGCACGGCGTGGTCCGCGACTGGAAGCACGGTGAGTGCGAGCCGATCCCGGGCGTGACGATGCCCAAGATCGTGGAGGTCGAGCGCGACTTCACCGCGGTCGGGGCCAAGATGCAGGCACTCGGCCCGCTGCTCGAGAAGCTGGGCACGACCACCAAGGGCGTCACCTACGACGTCAAGACGGCGGTCGACTACCTGCTCCACAAGAACGGCCCGGTCCGCGGCGGCGCGGCCGACGGCCGCCCCTCGCTGGTGCGCGACGTGCACGCCTGTGAGGCGATCCTGGCGCTGTCCGGCACGACCAACGGCCACCTGGCCACCCAGGGCTTCAAGACCCTGGAGAAACGCACCGGCCACCTGCTGCACGATCTCGCCGCCGAGCACGAGGGCAAGCAGATCACCTTCGCCGACACCGTCGCCGCGCCGGTGCCGGTGATCACCTCGCCGGAGTGGTCCGGCTCGGAGACCGGCGGGCGGCGCTACTCGCCGTTCACCATCAACGTCGAGCGGCTCAAGCCGTGGCACACGCTGACCGGCCGCCAGCACTTCTACCTCGACCACGACTGGATGACCGAGCTCGGTGAGGGGCTGCCCATCTACCGGCCGCCGCTCAACATGGGCGCGATGTTCAGCGAGCCC
>JBAZRQ010000100.1:0-6757 GCA_041662925.1 Nocardioides sp.
AGTCGATCAAGACCGACACCGAGGGCGGCTTCGCCGCGTTCATCGAGGAGCAGCGCGCGGCAGCCGGCCAGTGCCGGGTGACGCTGGCGCAGTTCGACGACCACTACGACGTCGTCTACGACGGCCGCCCGGTCGCCGACGTACCGCCCCTCGACCTGCGTCCCCGGGGCCGCACCGCGCTGCTCGACGCGATCGGCCGGCTGGTCACCGACGCGGGCACCGCGCTGGCCGCGCTGCCCGAGGAGCGGCGGCCCGGCACGGTGATCGTGGCGATCATGACCGACGGCCTGGAGAACGCCAGCCGCGAGTGGACCCACCCCGCGGTCAAGGCGCTGGTCGAGCAGCAGACCACGCAGTGGGGCTGGCAGTTCCTCTACCTCGGCGCCGACCAGGACGCGATCGAGGTCGGCGCCTCGCTCGGCGTCTCCCGCGACAACTCGGTGACCTACGGGCGCAGCAAGAGCCGCGACGCCATGACCGTGGCCAGCAGCAAGGTCGCCGGGCTGCGCCACGCCCGCTCGGCCGACCCGGCCGCCGCGATGCCGGCGTTCACCGCCGCCGAGCGCCAGGAGCTCGCCGACTGACCGGTGCGGCCCGGGCTCAGGCGAAGGGCTCAGGCGAAGGGGTCGGGCATCGCGCCGGGCAGGCCCGCCAGCAGCTCGCGGGCCTGGGCGGCCACCTTGTGCTCGACCAGCACCTCGTAGCGGGTCGCGACGACCTGGGTGACCGAGGAGAAGTCGCGGTGTCCGCGCGTGAAGGCGTAGCCGAGCAGGCTCCACGTGATCCCGAAGAGGGCGCCGATGAGCAGGGTCGAGAGGATCATCCCGACCACGTCCTCCTCGGTGAACAGGCTGAAGATCAGGCCGACGAAGAGCCCGAGCCAGAGCCCCGACAGCAGCCCGGCGAGTGCGACCCGGCCGGTCGTGAGTCGGCCGGTGATCCGCTCGATCCGCTTCAGGTCGGTGCCGACGATCATGCACTGCTCGACGGGGAACTTCTGGTCGGCGAGGTAGTCCACGGCCTTCTGGGCGGCCTCGTAGTCGTCGTAGACCGCGAGCGACTGCGGGAACGCGAGCTTCAGCGGTGAGGACGGGTTGCGGGGCGAGGTCATGCTCATGCCGTCAACGGTACGTCGGATCAGGTGGGCAGATCAGTGGGCAGGGGCTCCGCGGCGAAGGCGCCGGGGGTCAGCCCGGTGACGCGTCGCCAGTCGCGGCCGAAGTGGGCCTGGTCGGCGTAGCCGAGGTCGGCGGCCACCCGCGCCAGGTCGACCGTGGCGGACTCGCGCAGCCGCTCGGAGGCCTCGTGCAGCCGCCGGCGCTGGATCAGCCACTTGGGGCTGAGGCCGATCCGGCGCGCCGCCAGCCGCTGCAGCGAGCGCTCGGTGATCGCGAACTTGTCGCAGATCTGCCCGACCCGTCGTACCTGGGAGTCACCCTCGACGTAGTCGACGATCGCGTTGAGGAGCAGCCCTTCCTCGTCGACCGGTCCGAGCCCGGCCAGCGCCGCCTCGAGGGCCGCCACCGCGCGCTGCTGGCGGGCGGCCTCGGACGGGGCGGGCGCCATGGTGCTGCGGATCTCGGCCACCAGCGCCGCGCCGTCGATGGTGGCGAGCGACGTCACCTCGCGGAGGGTGTCGGCGACCACCGGGCCGTCGAGCAGCATCGCGCCGGCCGCCGGCTGGAGCATCGCGCCGACGGCCCAACCCTCCCCCGCCAGCTCGCGGGTGGAGAGCCCGGTGGTCGGCCCGACGACGTGGGCGTAGTCGGCGGAGACCACCACGAGGCAGACGGGGTACTGCAGGACCCGCTGCACAGTCGTCCGCCCCGGCGGCAGTGACCAGACCGGCAGCCAGTAGCGGCGTACGACGTCGGCCAGCTCCGGCGCCGGCGCGAAGCGGTGGACCGGCGGGCTGAACCCGTGGGCGTCGCGCAGGTGGGCGCGCTCGATCGGGTCGATCCCGCGCGGCTGCGTCCACGGCTGGCTCATGTGTCGGATTCTTACCAGACCCGCCGACAGCCGCCCGTCAGAGTTGGCGGCATGACCCAGACCGATGACTTCCTCTCCGACACCACAGCCTTCACCGACCTCGTGGACACCCCCGGCGCCGACTGGCACGCGGCCAGCCCGTGCGACGACTGGACCGCCGCCGACGTGGTCGGCCACGTCATCGACACGCAGCGCGACTTCCTCCAGCAGCGCGGGGCCGACCTCGGCCCCGAACCCGCCGGCACTCCCGCCGAGCGCTGGCACGCCCACCTCGACCCAGTACGGCGGGCGCTGGCCGACGAGGCGTTCGCGGGCAGCGAGTACGACGGGTTCTTCGGCCGCACGACCATCGCCGACACGATGGCGCGCTTCTACGGCTTCGACCTGCTGGTCCACCGCTGGGACCTGGCCCGCGCCCTCGGACGCGAGACGGCGTGGAGCACCGCGCAGATGGACCGGATCGACACCGCCCTCGACGGGTTCGGCGACCATCTCTATGCGGAGGGCATCTGCGCCCCGGCCCTCGACGTGCCCGACGACGCCCCGCGCCAGGCCAGGCTGCTCGCGCGGATGGGCCGCGCCGGCTGACTAGGTGTACTGACTGGGGGACACTGGCGGGCGTGCGCCTCTCTCCCGATGCCTCCGAGCTGACCGATCTGCTCGCGGGCGCCGGCCGGATGCTCGGGATCACCGGCGCCCCGGGCGCCGGCAAGTCGACGCTGGCCGCGCTGCTCGCCGCCCGCCACGGCGCGACCGTCGTACCCATGGACGGCTTCCACCTCGCCGACGTCGAGCTGTCCCGCCGCGGCCTGCGCGACCGCAAGGGCGCGCCGGAGACCTTCGACGCGGAGGGGTACGCCGCCCTGCTGGCGCGGGTGCGCGGGCGCGAGGCGCTGGTCATGGCGCCGGGCTTCGAGCGCACGCTCGAGCAGCCGATCGCCGGCGCGCTGCCGATCGCCGGTGACGCCGAGCTGGTGGTGACCGAGGGCAACTACCTGCTGCTCGACGTCGGCGCGTGGCCGCGGGTGCGCGACCAGCTCGACACCGTCTGGCACGTCGTCTCCGACGAGAATCTGCGGCTGGAGCGGCTGGTCGCCCGGCACGTGGCCTTCGGCAAGACCCCGGCCGCCGCCCGCGCCTGGGTGGAGCGCGTCGACCAGCCCAACGCCGTACTCATCGAGGCGGCCGCCTCCCGTGCCGACGCCGTGCTGGACCTCACCGCCCTCGCTGACCCGCCCGAAACTCACGACAGACACCGCTGACCCGCCCGAAAGTTTCGGGCGGGTCAGCGTTGGAGCAGCTACTTGGGGGGCATCCGGATGCCGCCGTCGACGCGGATGACCTCGCCGTTCATGTAGGCGTTGGTGAGGCACTCGACGACCATGCTGGCCAGCTCGTCGGGGGTACCGAGACGCTTGGGGAACAGCACGTTCTTGCCGAGGTTGGCCTTGAACGCGTCGGAGTCGGGGCCCTCGCCGTAGATCGGGGTGTCGATCAGGCCGGGCGCCACGGTGTTGAGCCGGATGCCCGCGGCGGACAGGTCGCGCGCGACCGGGAGGGTCATGCCGACGACGCCGCCCTTGGACGCGGAGTAGGACGCCTGGCCGATCTGGCCGTCGAACGCGGCGACGCTCGCCAGGTTGACGATCGCGCCCCGGCAGCCGTCCTCGTCGGGCTCGTTGAGGGACATCGCGGTGGCGGCCTGGCGGACCATGTCGAAGGTGCCGATCAGGTTGATCTGCACGACCTTGGTGAACGCCTCGAGCGAGTGCGCCGACTCGAGCTGGCCGTCGCGGCCGATGGTGCGCTGCGCCCAGCCGATGCCGGCGGAGTTGACGACCGCACGGAGCGGCGCGATGTCGCTGGCGGCCTTGACCGCAGCGGCGATCTGCTCGGTGTTGGTCACGTCGACCTGGGCGAAGACGCCCTTGATCTCCTCGGCCAGGGCCTCGCCCTTGTCGGCCTGGAGGTCGGCGACCACGACGGTGGCGCCCTTGGCGGCGAGCGCACGGGCGGCGGCCGCGCCGATGCCCGACGCGCCGCCGGTGACGATGGCAGAAGATCCGGTGAGTTCCATGTAGCGGACTTTAGTGGCGCTCAGAGCGCCGTGGTGCCGCGGGCCACGATCTGCGCCGGGCCGGTCATCAGCACCCGGTCGTCGGCGGTCCAGGTGACCGAGAGCGTGCCACCCGGCAGGTCGATCCGGTACGCCGTGTCGCGCGGCGCCCCGTCGGTCACCGCCGCGGCGACCATCACCGCGCAGGCGCCGGTGCCGCAGGAGCGGGTCTCGCCCGAGCCGCGCTCGTGCACCCGCATGGCGACGTGCTGCGGACCCCGGCGTACGACGAACTCGACGTTGACGCCCTCGGGGTAGACGCCGGTGTCGTGCGTGGGGGCCGCGACCAGCGGGCCGGCGTCGGCGAGGTCGTCGACGAACGCCACCGCGTGCGGGTTGCCGACGTCGACGTGGGTGGCGGTCCAGGTGTGGCCGGGGACGGCGACCTCGGTGTCGCCGAGGACCCGGGGGGTGCCCATGTCGACGGTGATCTGGTCGCCGTCGAAGGTCAGCACCTTGATCCCGTCACGGGTGTCGACCTCGAGCGGCTGCGTCGGGTCGGCGAGCCCCTCCTGGACGAGGTGGAGGCCGAAGACGCGGATGCCGTTGCCGCACATCTCGGACAGCGACCCGTCGGCGTTGCGGTAGTCCATGAACCAGCCGCCCTCGCGGCGCAGCACCCGCAGCACCCCGTCGCCGCCGATGCCCGCGCGGCGGTCGCACAGCGCGCGCACCCGCTCGGGGTCGAGGTCGCCGTGGACCGTGCCGTCGTGGTCGGGCAGCAGCACGAAGTCGTTCTCGGTGCCGTGGCCCTTGAGAAATGGGTAGCGGAGGTTGGGGTGGCTCATCCGTAGAGCCCCTGCTCGTAGCCCGGGCCGTAGTAGGCGTCGAGCGCCTCGACGGTCATGCCGTTCGGCTCGACGTCGTGGGCGAGGACGGCACGGCGCGGCACGCGGCCGGTCGGGTCCCAGATCTCGGGCTTCCACAGCTGCGAGCGCAGGAACGCCTTGGTGCAGTGGAAGAAGATCTCCTCGATGTCGACGACGACGGCCAGGATCGGCCGGTGGCCCTTGACGACCAGGTCGTCGAAGAACGGCGCGTCGCTGACCAGCCGGGCGCGGCCGTTGACCCGCAGTGTGTCGCCGCGACCGGGGATCACGAAGCAGAGGCCCACGTGGGGGTTGTCGAGGATGTTCTTGTAGCCGTCGGCGCGCCGGTTGCCGGGCCGCTCGGCCAGGGCGATCGTCACGTCGTCGATGACGTGGACCAGGCTGCCGGCCGGGTCGCCCTTGGGCGAGGCGTCGACGCCGCCGCTGGCCGACGACGTGGCCATCACGCAGAACGGCGACGCCGCCAGCCAGTCGCGGTCGACGTCGAGGAGGGCGGTGCGGCCCTTGTTGGCCGCCCGCTCGTTGGGCTCGCCGAGCAGGCCGACGAGCTCGTCCGTCGTCGTGATCTCGGTCCAGGTGGCAGCGCTCACGGCGCCAATCTACTAGCGCAGGCCCGGGTGGATGCGCGCAAGGATCGGAACCAGGATGCTGCGCGGCGCGACCTGGGACACGGCGGCGGTCACGCGGTTGGCGAGGCCCGGGATCACCATCAGCCTGCCCTTGGCCAGCCCGTCGACCGCCTCCTTGGCCACCTGGGCGGCCGGCACCCACATCACCGCGGGCAGCGCCTTCTCGGCGTCCCCCTCGGCGAAGCCTGCGGTCGCGACGAAGCCGGTGTCGACCGGCCCGGGGCAGAGCGCGGTCGCGGTGACCCCGCTGCCGCCCAGCTCACCGGCCAGCGACTGCGTGTAGCTGAGCACGAACGCCTTGCCGGCGCCGTACCCCGCCTGGCCCGGCAACGGCTGGAACGCCGCGGTGGACGCGACGTTGAGCACGGCGCCGCGCCCCCGGTCGACCATGCCCGGCAGGAAGCGGGTGCACAGGTCGACGACGCTGACGACGTCGACCTCGACCATCCGCATCTCCTCCTCCGGGTCGGCCTCGGCGACCGGGCCCAGCGTCGAGAAGCCGGCGTTGTTGACCAGGATGTCGGGCAGCAGGCCGAGGTCGGTGATCCGGCCGAGCAGCTCGGCGCGCGCCGTACGGTCGGTCAGGTCGGCGCCGATCACGTCGGCCCGGCCGCCGGCCTCGGTGATCTCCGCGGCGAGCTCGTCGAGCTTGGCCACCGTGCGGGCGACCAGCGTGACCTGGTGGCCGCGGCGCGCCAGGTCGCGCGCGATCTCGGCGCCGATCCCGGAGGAGGCGCCGGTGACGACGGCGGTGCGGTCGGGCCCGGGCGTCGGCAGGCTCATGGGGCCAGCCACTGCAGCGCGAGCCACACGTCGTTGACGCCGTTGAAGTCCGTGACGGGCACAGGCGCGGTGCTGAACGTCCCGAGCGTGACCTTCTGGCCCGCGGTCAGCCGCAGCAGCGCCGACGCCTTGCCGGTGAGACGCGCGTCCGCCCCCGAGTCGACTGCGAGCTCCACGATGTCGCCGTCGACAACGATGCGCACCTGGCGCTCCGCCGCGGCGCCGTTGAACTGCACCTCACCGGTCGCCAGGTAGGTCCCCGTCCGGGTGATCGTCACGAAGTCGTTGGGCACCGTGTACATCCCGCCCGTGTCGTAGGCCTCGGTGTCCATCTCGAAGCTGTTGTCGGAGCCGAGGGGCACGGTCAGCGACCCACCCGACGCCTCGATCCGCACCCCCAGACCCACCTT
>JBAZRQ010000101.1:0-6743 GCA_041662925.1 Nocardioides sp.
CGGCTCACCGAGGTGGTGCTCGCGGCCAACCCGGACGGCCCGCTGCGGATGAGCGCGAGCCCTCACGCCAACGCCGGCAGCGGTGCCGGCGACCTCGACCTGCCCGACTTCCGCGACTACGCCCTACCCGTCGAGGAGCCGGCGACCACCAAGGCCGAGTCGACCCGGCAGCTCGGCGCCATGCTCGCCGACGTCTACCGCCGCAACCCGCACGACTTCCGGCTCTTCTGCCCAGACGAGACCAACAGCAACCGGCTCGGTGCGGTCTTCGAGGTCTCCGACCGCGGCTTCGCCGAGACCGTCCTGCCCGGCGACGTCGCCCTGTCCCGCGACGGCCGGGTGATGGAGGTGCTCAGCGAGCACAACTGCCACGGCTGGCTCGAGGGCTACACGCTCACCGGGCGGCACGGCATGTTCGCGACCTACGAGGCGTTCGCGATGGTGAGCGCGTCGATGACCATCCAGCACAGCAAGTGGCTGCAGGAGGCCCGGTCCCTGCCCTGGCGCAAGCCGCCGCCGAGCCTCAACGTGCTGCTCACCTCGACCGCCTGGCGCAACGACCACAACGGCTTCTCCCACCAGGGCCCCGGTCTCATCCAGAACGTCATCACCCAGCGCGGTGCGGTGTCGCGGGTCTACCTCCCGCCCGACGCCAACTGCCTGCTCTCGGTGTCCGACCACTCGCTGCGCTCGCGCGGCTACGTCAACCTGATCGTGATCGACAAGCAGCCGCAGCTGCAGTGGCTCTCGATCGACGAGGCGGTCGAGCACTGCGCCCGTGGCGCCGGCGTGTGGGACTGGGCCGGCAACGACGACGGCAGCGTCGACCCCGACGTCGTACTCGCGTGCGCGGGTGACGTGGTGACGATGGAGACCGTCGCCGCCGCGGCGATCCTGCGCGAGCGCCTGCCGCAGCTGCGGGTGCGGGTGGTCAACGTGGTCGACCTGATGACGCTCCCGCGGCCCAAGGACCACCCCCATGGGATGGGGGACACGCTCTTCCGCGAGCTCTTCACCGACCAGGTCGACGTCGTGTTCGCCTTCCACGGTTACCCGGGCGCGGTGCACCAGCTGGTGCACGGCCGGCCGGACGCCGACCGGTTCCACGTGCGCGGCTTCGTCGAGGAGGGCACGACCACCACGCCGTTCGACATGGTGGTGCGCAACCGGGCCTCGCGCTTCCACCTGGTCATGGACGCCATCAACAACGCGCGGCGCACCCCGACCGGGGCGGCCGACCTGAAGCGGTGGTGCCAGGAGCAGCTCGACGAGCACGCGGCGTACGTCGTGGAGCACCTCGAGGACATGCCCGCGGTGCGGGACTGGTCACTGGCCCCCTCACGTACTCAGCAGGACTGACCCCGTAGGACCGACTGGGCCTGGCGGGCGACCTCGGCGCCCTCGTCGGTCGGTACGACGAGGACGGCGGGTCCCCGGCCGGTGTCGATGCGGGCCGGACCACCCCGGGCGCCGACGACGTCCCGGTTGGCCGCCGCGTCGAGCTCGAGCCCGAGGTGGGCCAGCGGGCCGATCACCTCCGCACGGAGGGCGGGGTCGTGCTCGCCGACGCCGGCGGTGAACACGACGGCGTGCAGCCCCGGCAGCTGGCCGAGGTAGGAGGCGACGAAGGCCCGCAGCCGGTGCGTGTAGACCGCGAGGGCCGCGACCGCCTCGGCGTCGCCCGCGTCGGCGCGCTCGCGGACCCGCTGCAGGTCGGAGTCGCCGCAGAGCCCGCGCATCCCGCTCTCGTGGAGCAGCAGGTCCTCGAGGTCGTCGAGGGAGAGCCCGGTGCGCCGCGCCAGGTGGAACACGACACCGGGGTCCAGGCTGCCGGTGCGGGTGCCCATCACCGCACCGTCCATCGGCGTGAACCCCATCGAGGTGTCGATGCTGCGGCCGTCGCGCACCGCGGTCACCGACACCCCGTTGCCGATGTGGCAGATCACCAGCCGCACCTCGTCGGTCGGGAGGCCGAGCGTGGCGGCGGAGGTCCGGGTGACGTACTCGTGGCTGATGCCGTGGAAGCCCCACCGGCGCAGGTGGTGCCGCTCGGCGAGGTCACGGGGCAGGGCGTACGTCGAGGCGGCGGGCGGCAGGGTGCGGTGGAACGCGGTGTCGAAGACGGCCACCTGCGGGACCTCGGGCCAGCGGTCGCGCACGGCCCGGATGCCGGCGAGGGCCGGCGGGTTGTGCAGGGGCGCGAGCACCGCGGCCTCCTCGATCATCCGCAGCACCCGCTCGTCGACCACGACCGGGTCGCTCAGGTCGGGACCGCCGTGCACCACGCGGTGGGCGACGGCGGCCAGGGCGTCGAGGCCGGGGCCCTCGTCGTGCAGCTGCTCGAGGGCGACGTGGAGCGCGGCCTCGTGGTCGGGCGCCTCGGGTCGGCCGATCTCCCTCACCACGCCGGTGGTGACCCGTGCGGGCCTCTCGTCGGGACCCTCGGGCCAGGTGAACACGTCGTACTTCAGCGAGGACGACCCACAGTTGAGGACGAGGAGCGAGCGCACACCGTCCTCGGTCTCGCGGGTCACGGGTCAACCCTAATGGCGCGCCACCGCTCGCGGTCTCGTCGAAAGTCCCGGGACGGTCGGGGCGTTGTGCCCTGCCGACCCCCGGCCCGCGGGGTGACAGTGGTGGTGAGCGACTAGGGAGGTCCTCCGATGAACACCGCACGCAACCACCCCAACCGCGTTGTCGCCGCTGTCGGTGCCGACTGTGCAGAAGGGGTCGACTCACTTCTGCACTTCGCCGCCGACGAGGCGGTGCGCACCGGCGCCGACCTGCATCTCGTGCACGTCATGACCATGCCGCCGAGCCTCCCCGAGGCGTACGTCGTCGCCTACGAGGGAGCCCGGGAGCTCGGCACCTCGATCCTCGACGAGGCGACCCGCACGGCCACGAAGCTCGTGGCCGGCCGCGTGCCGGTCACCAGCGAGCTGGTGGACCACGGCTCCGGGACCGTCAGCGACCTCGTGGAGCGGTCCGCGGACGCGCGGCTCGTGGTGCTCCAGCACCGCCACCTGACCGGCCTGCGCCGGATCGCGAGCGGCTCCACGACCCACGGCGTCGCGGCGCGGGCCCACACCCCGGTGGTGTCGGTGCCCGAGGGCTGGCGTCCGCCCGACCAGCCGTTCGGCCGGGTCACGGTCGGCGTACACGATGCGGCGCGGGCCGATGACGCCCTCCGCGTGGCCTTCGAGCTGGCGCAGGAACGGCAGGCCAAGCTGCTCGTCGTGCACGCGTGGTGGCTGACCAACGGCTACGACTCGGTGGTCGTCGGCGACGACATGCGCAAGGAGTTCAGCGACCGCTTCGAGGCCGAGCTCGCCCCGCACATCGAGGCGCTGCGCGCGGAGTTCGGGGATGTCGAGGTGGAGGTCCAGGTGGCCCACGGCCAGAGCGCGGCGGCGTTGACCACCGCCTCGGAGACCTCCGACCTCATGGTGCTCGGGCGGCGCCACCCGACGCTGCCGATCGGGTCGCACCTGGGCTCGGTCGCTCGCGCCGTGATCCGCTTCGCGGCCTGCCCGGTCGCGGTCGTCGAGACGGCGCGCGGGTCGTAGCGCTCGGCCAGGGCGCTGGGGGAGGGGGCTCCCGGCGCCGGCGGCCCCCCGCGTCAGCTTCCCCCCATGGGAGCTGGTGCGGGCCCTCCCGAGGCGGGCCACCGGCTCCGGGAGTCGTGCCCGGTTCGCGGTGCGCCTAAACGCCGGGGCCGGTCGCGGTCTAGACCTGTCGGCCGCTGACCGCGCAGCCCGCGACGTCGTCGTCGAGGTGCACTCGCGGCGTGAGACCGGCGGCGGCCATCAGGCCTGCGGTCGTCGGCGCCTGGTCCCGGCCGGTCTCGATCAGCAGCACCCCGTCGGCCGCCAGCCAGTGCGGCGCCTGCGCGACGACGCGGCGCTGGACGTCGAGGCCGTCGGGCCCGCCGTCGAGCGCGAGGCGGTGCTCGTGGTCGCGTGCCTCGGGCGGCATCGTGGCGATCGCAGCCGTGGGCACGTAGGGCGCGTTGACCACCAGCACGTCGACCGCGCCGCGCAGCCGCGGCGGCAGCGCCTCGAACAGGTCGCCGGCATGGACCTGGTCGGGTGGCAGGTTGCGCCGCGCCGCCGCGACCGCGGCCGGGTCGAGGTCGGCCGCGTGGAGGTCGATCCCGGGCTCGCGCGCCCGCAGGGCGGCACCGATCGCCCCGCTCCCGCAGCACAGGTCGACCACCACCGCGCCGGGCCGCACGGCCGCCGCGGCCAGCCGGACGAGCAGCAGGCTGCGCCGGCGCGGCACGAAGACGCCGGGGTCGACGTACACCCTCAGGTCGTCGAAGCCGGCCCAGCCGACGACCTGCTCGAGCGGCCGCCCGCCCACCCGGGCGGCGACCATCCGCAAGAGGTCGTCCCGGTCGACCGCCTCGGCGGCCAGCAGGGCTGCCTCGTCCTCCGCGAACACGCAGCCGGCCGCCCGCAGGCGGACGGCGATCTCGTCGGTGCGCACACGGCATGATCCCGCACAATCCGAGAGCCCCACAGGAAACTAGAACACGTTATCGTTCTGGCTGTGAGCACACCTGATGTCTTCGGCCCCGCGACCCTCGGCCCGGTCCGCCTGCGCAACCGCACGGTCAAGGCCGCCACCTTCGAGGGGCGCGCGCCGCACGGGCAGGTGACCGACGACCTGATCGGCTACCACCTCGCCGTCGCCGAGGGCGGGATCGGGCTGACCACCGTGGCCTACCTCGCCGTCGCGCCCGAGGGGCGCACGCACGCCGAGCAGATCGTGGTCGGTCCCGACACCCGCGCCGGCCTCGCCCGGATGGCCGACGCCATCCACGCCACCGGTGCCGCGATCGCCGGCCAGGTCGGCCACGCCGGCCCGGTCGCCAACGGGCGCTCCAACGGCGTCAAGGCGATCAGTGCCAGCCGGATGCCCAGCCCGCTGTCGATGCAGATGATCCGCTCCGCCTCCGAGCAGGACCTCACCCGGGTGACCAAGGCCTACGTCGCCACCGCCCGGACCCTGGTGGAGGCCGGCTTCGACGTCCTCGAGCTGCACATGGCCCACAGCTACCTGATCTCCTCCTTTCTCGCGCCCGGCCTCAACCGCCGCAAGGACCGTTGGGGCGGAGGCCTGGAGAACCGGGCCCGACTGGGCCGGCAGGTCGCCCGCGCCGTACGGGACGAGGTCGGCGGCGAGGTCGCGGTGACCGCCAAGGTGTCGCTGAGCGACGGCTTCAAGGGCGGGGTCACGACCGACGCCGGCCTGGAGTACGCCCAGCTGCTGGAGGCTGACGGCAACCTCGACGCGCTGCAGATGAGCGGCGGCAGCTCGCTGATGAACCCGATGTACCTCTTCCGCGGCGACGTGCCCCTCAAGGAGTTCGCGAAGTCGATGCCGCTGCCGGTCCGCCTGGGCATGCAGACGCCGATGGGCAAGGGCTTCATGAAGCACTACGACTTCCAGGAGAGCTACTTCTGGGAGAAGGCGCTGCGCTTCCGCGAGGGCCTGTCGATGCCCCTGATGCTGCTCGGCGGGATCAACCGCCTCGACACCATGGAGCGCGCGATGGAGCACGGCTTCGACTTCGTCGCCATGGGCCGCGCCGTACTCCGCGAGCCCGACCTGGTCAACAAGCTCCAGGCCGGCCGCCAGAGCTCCGGCGTCTGCATCCACTGCAACCGCTGCATGCCCACCATCTACTCCGGCACCCGCTGCCCGGTCGTCACGGGCGGCTGAGCGCGCCCGGCTCCCACTTGTAACTCAGTGTTCGGTCGACTTGGTGGGTGACCGGTCACCCTCCTAGTGCACCGAACACTGAGTTACAGGCCCGCCCCTTCCGCATTTCTAGAACGTGTTCTAGGTTGACGCCATGTCTCAAGTGATCCCTGACCGCAAGCTCCGTGTTGTCGTCTGGTCGACCGGCACCATCGGGCGCCACGCCATCGCCGGCATCGACGCCCACCCCGACCTGGAGCTGGTGGGGGTGTGGGTGTCCAACCCGGACAAGGACGGGAAGGACGCCGGGGTGCTCGCGGAGATGGGGCGCGAGCTCGGGGTGGCCGCGACCACCGACCGCGAGGCGCTGATCGCGCTGAAGCCCGACGCGATCGTGCACACCGCGATGGCCGACGACCGGGTCTTCGAGTGCATCGAGGACCTGATCTCGTTCGTCGAGGCGGGCATCAACGTCACCAGCAGCGGGCCGGTGCTGCTGCAGTGGCCGGAGAAGATCCTGCCGCCGGAGTTCCTGGCGCGCATCGACGACGCCTGCAGGGCCGGCAACGCCAGCATGCACATCAACGGCATCGACCCGGGCTTCGCCAACGACGTGCTGCCGCTGGTGATGACCAGCCTGAGCCAGCGCATCGACGAGGTCCGGGTCATGGAGATCTGCGACTACTCGACCTACTACCAGCCGGTCGTCATGGGCGACATGTTCGGCTTCGGCAAGCCGATGGACTTCAAGCCGTTCCTCTGGGAGCCGGGCATCCTCACCATGGCGTGGGGCAGCGTCGTACGCCAGATCGCGGCGGGCCTGGACATCGTGCTCGACGAGCCGCTGACGGAGGAGGTCGACCGTCGGGCCGCCGAGGTCGACACCCCCTCGGTCTCCGGCGACGTCGCGGCCGGGACCATGGGCGCGGTCCGCTTCCAGCTGATCGGCAAGGTCGACGGCACGCCCCGCGTCGTGCTCGAGCACATCACGCGTACGGCGCCCGACCAGGTGTCCGAGTGGGAGACGCCGCCGGCAG
>JBAZRQ010000102.1:0-6673 GCA_041662925.1 Nocardioides sp.
ATGCTCGTCGAGGGTGACGGCGTCACCCGCGTCGGCTACCGCCGCGACGAGGTCACCAAGCGCCGTCCCGACGGCTCCACCTACACCGGCCACCGCAGCGTGCGCATCTCGCGCAAGACGGGGGAGAAGATCTGATGTCCACGACCGAGACCGAGTCCGCACCGGAGATCTCCGCCAAGGTCCCGCCGCGCCTGCGCACCCGCTACCGCGAGGAGATCCTCCCCGCGCTGCAGACCGAGTTCGACATCAAGAACGTCATGCAGGTGCCCGGCCTGACCAAGATCGTGGTCAACATGGGTGTCGGCGAGGCTGCTCGCGACTCGAAGCTGATCGAAGGTGCCGTCAAGGACCTCACCGCGATCACCGGCCAGAAGCCGCTGGTGACCAAGGCCCGCAAGTCCATCGCGCAGTTCAAGCTCCGCGAAGGCATGCCGATCGGTGCGCACACCACGCTCCGCGGTGACCGGATGTGGGAGTTCCTCGACCGCCTCCTGTCGCTGGCCCTGCCCCGTATCCGCGACTTCCGTGGGCTGTCGCCCAAGCAGTTCGACGGCAACGGCAACTACACGTTCGGCCTGACCGAGCAGGTCATGTTCCACGAGATCGACCAGGACAAGGTCGACCGCACGCGGGGCATGGACATCACGATCGTCACCACCGCCACCAACGACGAGGAAGGCCGCGCGCTGCTCAAGCAGCTCGGCTTCCCCTTCAAGGAGAACTGACATGGCAAAGACCGCGCTCAAGGTCAAGGCCGCTCGCAAGCCCAAGTTCGCGGTGCGCGGCTACACCCGCTGCCAGCGCTGCGGCCGCCCCAAGGCGGTCTACCGCAAGTTCGGCCTGTGCCGGATCTGCCTGCGCGAGATGGCTCACCGCGGCGAGCTGCCCGGCGTCACCAAGTCTTCCTGGTAACACCCCACCACAACCGCTGAAGGTCGCGCCTGCCGAGATGGGCGCGAAACCACAGAAAGAAAGGGCCAGCCGGCCATGACCATGACCGACCCGATCGCAGACATGCTCACTCGTCTGCGCAACGCCAACCAGGCGTACCACGACGCGGTGACCATGCCGTACAGCAAGCTCAAGCAGGGCGTCGCCGAGATCCTCAAGCAGGAGGGCTACATCACGTCGTTCGACGTGAAGGAGCCCGCCGAGGGCGAGGTGGGTCGCACGCTGACCATCACGCTCAAGTACGGCCGCAACCGCGAGCGCTCCATCGCCGGTGTGCGCCGCATCAGCAAGCCCGGTCTCCGGGTCTACGCCAAGCACACGGGTCTCCCGAAGGTGCTCGGCGGCCTGGGCGTCGCGATCATCTCGACGAGCCAGGGCCTGCTGACCGACCGCCAGGCAAACCAGAAGGGCGTAGGTGGGGAAGTCCTCGCCTACGTCTGGTAACGACGAGACCGAGAAGGAGAACAACAGCATGTCGCGCATTGGCAAGCTCCCCATCCCGGTCCCGTCCGGCGTGGACGTGGCCATCGACGATGCTCTGGTGACCGTCAAGGGCCCCAAGGGCACCCTGTCGCACACCGTTGCCGCGCCGATCACGGTTGAGCGCAACGAGGACGTCCTGGACGTCAAGCGCCCCAATGACGAGCGTGAGAGCCGGTCACTGCACGGCCTCACCCGCACCCTGATCAGCAACATGGTCCAGGGCGTCACCGAGGGCTATGAGAAGAAGCTCGAGATCGTGGGCGTGGGTTACCGCGTCCTGTCGAAGGGCCCGACCCAGCTCGAGTTCCAGCTCGGCTACTCCCACGTGATCGTGTTCGACGCCCCTGAGGGCATCACGTTCAACGTCGAGAGCCAGACCAAGCTGGGCGTCTCTGGGATCGACAAGCAGCTCGTCGGAGAGGTTGCGGCCAACATCCGCAAGCTCCGCAAGCCCGAGCCCTACAAGGGCAAGGGTGTTCGATACGCCGGCGAGCAGATCCGCCGCAAGGTCGGAAAGGCCGGTAAGTGACATGGCGATCTCTCTGAAGCAGAACAAGCACACCGCTGCACGCACCAAGTCGCGACTGCGGCGTCAGGTCCGGGGACGCAAGCGCATCTCCGGCACTGCCGACCGCCCGCGCCTGGTCGTCACGCGGTCGTCCAAGCACATCACTGTTCAGGTCGTGGACGACCTGGTCGGCAAGACGCTGGCCTACGCCTCCACGATGGAGGGCGACCTGCGCGGCTTCGACGGTGACAAGACCGCCAAGGCCAAGAAGGTGGGCGAGCTCGTCGCCGAGCGCGCCAAGGCTGCCGGTGTCGACGGCGTGGTCTTCGACCGCGCCGGGAACAAGTACCACGGTCGCATCGCGGCCCTTGCCGACGGTGCTCGCGCTGGGGGCTTGACCTTCTGATGGCCAGCTACAAGCAAGAGAAGAGGAAAGACTCATGAGCGGAGCCCAGCGCGGACAGCGCAGTGGCGAGCGCCAGTCTGGTGGCCGTGGAGGACGCGACGGAGGTCGCGGCCAGGGTGCCGACAAGACCGCCTACATCGAGCGCGTCGTCGCGATCAACCGCGTCGCCAAGGTCGTGAAGGGTGGTCGTCGCTTCAGCTTCACCGCCCTCGTGATCGTCGGCGACGGTGACGGCATGGTCGGCGTCGGCTACGGCAAGGCCAAGGAAGTTCCGGCCGCGATCGCCAAGGGTGTCGAGGAGGCGAAGAAGGCTTTCTTCCGCGTCCCCCGCATCCAGGGCACGATCCCGCACCCGGTCCAGGGCGAGAAGGCTGCTGGCGTGGTGTTCCTGCGTCCCGCCGCTCCCGGTACCGGCGTCATCGCCGGTGGCCCGGTCCGTGCGGTGCTCGAGTGCGCCGGCATCCACGACGTCCTCAGCAAGTCGCTGGGCTCGTCGAACCAGATCAACATCGTGCACGCCACGGTCGAGGCTCTGCGGATGCTCGAGGAGCCCCAGGCTGTGGCCGCGCGCCGTGGTCTGCGGGTCGAGGACGTCGCTCCGGCGGCGCTCCTGCGCGCCCAGGCCGAGGGCATCGCGGCGGTCGCTGACGCGGCCGCGGCGGGGAGGTCCTGATGGCACAGCTCAAGGTCCAGCAGAAGAAGTCCACGATCGGCTGCCAGGCGAACCAGCGCGAGACCCTGCGCACGCTGGGTCTCAAGCGCATCGGCGACGTGGTCGTCAAGGAGGACCGCCCTGAGATCCGGGGCATGGTCCACACCGTCCGTCACCTCGTGACGGTCGAGCGAATCGACGGAGGCGAGTGAAGCCATGACTCTCAAGCTTCATCACCTGCGCCCGGCACCCGGCGCCAAGAAGGCCAAGACCCGCGTGGGTCGCGGCGAGGGCTCCAAGGGCAAGACCGCCGGCCGCGGCACCAAGGGCACCAAGGCCCGCTACCAGGTTCCGGCTGCCTTCGAGGGCGGCCAGATGCCGATCCACATGCGGCTCCCCAAGCTGAAGGGGTTCAAGAACCCCTTCAAGGTGGAGTTCCAGGTCGTCAACCTCGACCGGATCACCGAGCTGTTCCCCGAGGGTGGCTCCGTCACCGTCGACCAGCTCGTGGCCCGCGGCGCGGTCCGCAAGGGCCAGCCGGTCAAGGTCCTCGGTCAGGGAGACATCTCGGTCAAGGTCGAGGTGAGCGCCAACGCGTTCTCCTCCTCGGCCAAGGACAAGATCGAGGCCGCCGGCGGCACCGCCACCCTGGTCTGACCTGCACCACACAGCACGTGTACAGGGGCGCTGACTTCACTCCTCCGGGAGTCGGGTGAGCGCCCCTCGTGCGCGTCACGACCGCCATGTGGCGCCTGTTAGGCTTCCACGGGTCCTCGACCAGGGCCCGTCACCAGCTTGGAGAAAGAGGATCTAGTGCTCAGCGCGTTCGTGAACGCCTTCCGGACTCCCGACCTGCGGCGCAAGCTGCTGTTCGTCCTGCTGGTCATCGTGATCTTCCGGGCCGGTTCGCAGATCCCCGCCCCCGGCGTCGACGTAGCCAACGTCCAGAGCTGCCTCAACAACACCGAGAACAGCGAGGGCGTCTACAACCTGATCAACCTGTTCTCCGGCGGTGCGCTGCTCCAGCTGACGATCTTCGCGCTCGGGATCATGCCCTACATCACCGCCAGCATCATCCTTCAGCTGCTCGTCGTGGTCATCCCGCGGCTCGAAGCGCTGAAGAAGGAGGGCCAGTCGGGGCAGACCAAGATCACGCAGTACACCCGCTACCTGACCCTCGGTCTCGCCGTGCTCCAGGCGACCGGGATCGTGGCGCTCGCGCGCTCGGGGAGCCTCCTCCAGAACTGTGAGGCCAACCTCCTCCACAGCCAGAGCACCCAGACCTTCCTGGTCCTGGTGATCACCATGACGGCCGGCACCGCCGTGATCATGTGGCTCGGCGAGCTGATCACCGACCGTGGCGTCGGCAACGGCATGTCCATCCTGATCTTCTGCCAGGTCGTGGCGACCTTCCCGAGCGCCCTGTGGGCGGTCCAGAAGGGCCAGGGCTGGTGGATCTTCGGCATCGTGATCGCGGTCGGTCTCGTGGTCGTCGCGGCGGTCATCTTCATCGAGCAGGCCCAGCGCCGGATCCCGGTCCAGTACGCGCGCCGGATGGTCGGGCGCAAGATGTTCGGCGGGAGCTCCACCTACATCCCGCTCAAGGTCAACCAGGCCGGCATCATCCCCGTCATCTTCGCCTCGTCGCTTCTCTACCTGCCTGCGATGGCGGTGCAGTTCAACCAGAACAGCGGCTCGCCGTGGGTGGAGTTCATCGGCGACTACCTCGTCAGCGGTGGCCACCCGGTCTACATGGCGACGTTCTTCGGCCTCATCGTCTTCTTCACCTACTTCTACGTGTCGATCACCTTCAACCCCAACGAGGTTGCCGACAACATGAAGAAGTACGGCGGCTTCATCCCCGGAATCCGGGCGGGCAAGCCGACCGAGGACTACCTGTCCTACGTCTTGTCGAGGATCACCCTTCCGGGTGCGCTCTACCTCGGCCTGATCTCTCTGATCCCCTTGATCGCTCTGGTCCTCATCGACGCGAACCAGAACTTCCCCTTCGGCGGCACCTCGATCCTGATCATGGTGGGTGTGGCCCTGGACACGGTGAAGCAGATCGAGAGCCAGCTCCAGCAGCGCAACTACGAGGGCTTCCTCCGATAGCGCCTGCGAGCATCGATGACGCAACGACACCAGAGCCGGCGGCACGTTCCGCGTGCGGTGGGCCAGGACAAGGAGACACGCTCGCTATGCGCCTGATCATCATGGGCCCCCCAGGGGCCGGCAAGGGAACGCAGGCGAAGTTCGTCGCCGAGCACTTCAAGATCCCGGCGATCTCCACCGGCGACATCTTCCGCGCCAACGTCACCCGGGGCACCGAGCTCGGCCTCAAGGCGAAGCAGTACATGGACGCGGGTGACTACGTCCCGGACGAGGTCACCAACCTGATGGTCCGCAACCGGATCGACGAGCCCGACGCCGAGTCCGGCTTCCTGCTCGACGGCTACCCGCGCACGCTCTCGCAGGTCGAGGAGCTGGACGGGATGATCAAGTTCACCGGCCACGAGCTCGACGCCGTCCTGGTGCTCACCGTCGACGAGGACGAGATCGTGCAGCGCCTGCTGCAGCGCGCCGAGCTCGAGGGCCGCGCCGACGACACCGAGGACGTCATCCGACGCCGCCAGGAGCTCTACACCGAGCAGACCGAGCCGCTGATCGAGGTCTACCGCGGCCGCGGCATCCTGGTCGAGCTCGACGGCATGGGCGAGGTCGACGAGGTCACCGAGCGGATCTTCGACGCGCTGGACGTCGTACCCCAGAGCTGACCGGCCGACCATGGGCCTCCTCGACCGCGGGATCGAGATCAAGTCTCCCGAGCAGGTCGACGCCATGCGCGTGGCCGGGCTCGTGGTGGGGCGCACGCTCGAGCTGATGCGCTCCAGCGTGCGCGCCGGGATCACCACGGGTGAGCTCGACGCCATCGCC
Source organism: Nocardioides sp. (assembly GCA_041662925.1). Lineage (GTDB taxonomy): Bacteria > Actinomycetota > Actinomycetes > Propionibacteriales > Nocardioidaceae > Nocardioides. Next base: position 5,935 of record JBAZRQ010000102.1, read on the forward strand.
GAGGAGCACATCCGGGCGTCCGGGGCGACCCCGTCGTTCAAGGGCTACCACGGTTTCCCGGGCTCGATCTGCGCCTCCGTCAACGACGAGGTGGTCCACGGGATCCCCGGCTCCCGGGTGATCGCCGAGGGCGACCTGGTCTCGATCGACTGCGGCGCCATCGTCGACGGCTGGCACGGCGACGCGGCCATCACGGTCGCCGTGGGCGAGGTCCCCGACGAGCTGCGCCACCTGATGCGGGTCACCGAGGAGGCCATGTGGCGGGGGATCGCGGCCGCGCGCCTCGGTGGCCGGGTCACCGACATCTCCCACGCGGTCGAGCAGCACGTGCGCGCCGGCGGGGAGTTCGGGATCCTCGAGGACTACACCGGCCACGGCATCGGCACCCAGATGCACCAGCCGCCCAACGTCCCCAACTACGGCCGCGCGGGTCGCGGGCCCAAGCTGGTCAAGGGCCTGGCCCTGGCCGTCGAGCCGATGATCACCCTCGGCACCAAGGACACCGTGCTGCTCGAGGACGACTGGACCGTCGTGACCGCCGACGGCTCCTGGGCGGCCCACTACGAGCACACGTTCACGCTGACCGACCAGGGCGCGTGGGTGCTGACCGCGCTCGACGGCGGCGAAGAGATGCTCGGCCGGCTCGGGGTCCCCTTCGGTGGCCGTTGAGGGCACGCCCGACGCTCGATTCCTCAACTCCTGGGGCGACATGGAAGACTCGGCGGCGTAGGAGGGGAGT
>JBAZRQ010000103.1:0-6618 GCA_041662925.1 Nocardioides sp.
CGTGGGACTCGGGGACGGTGCGGGCTGGGGCTCGCCCTCGCCGGCCCGGCCGAGCACCACGACCATCACCCCGACGACGAGCGCGACGACGGCGGCCACCAGGAGCGGCTGCCAGCGTCGGGCGGCCCGTGGTCGCGGCTCGCCTGCGGGCACCACTGACGGCATCGGAGGCACGTGGACGCCGTCGGCGACCTCGTGCAGCTCGCGGGCCAGCATGTCTTCGAGCTCGGTGGTCATCTCAGGCCTCCTCTGCGTGGTTTGCCTCGGGGCCGATGGCGGCTCGCAGGGCTTGGAGCGCACGGTGCGCCGTGGACTTGACGTTGCCGGTGGAGCACCCGAGCGCGTCGGCGATCTCGCGCTCGCTGAGCTGTTCGTAGTAGCGCAGCACGATCACCGCTCGCTGCCGCGGTGGCAGGGTGGCGACGTGCGGCCAGAGCACCATCCGCTCCTCGGGGCCGGCGGTCGCCGCCGGGCGCGGCTCGGGTGGTGCGTCGGTGAGCAGCTCGAGCTTGCGGGCCTTGGGGCGCCGCCCCGAGATGTAGAGGTTGGTCAGCATCCGTCGCACGTACGCCGACGGCTGGTCGGCCCGGCTCACCCTGGCCCACGAGCGGTAGACCTCCAGCAACGTCTGCTGGGCGAGGTCCTCGGCGTCCGCGTGGTTGCCGGTGAGCAGGTACGACGACCGGTAGAGCCACGCCCACGCGGAGGCGGCGTACTCGTCGAACGTCGGCGCGCCGTGCACTTGCTTCGTTGGCGAGAAGGCCATCGGATACCCCTTTCTACCTCACTGACGACGGCAGGCGCGCAAAGGTTGCCTCGGACTTCAGGGTCGCTTCAGGTGCCGGGTGAGACGGTGCTGACATGAGAAAGAGCAAGAGGACACTGGTCGTGGCCGGGCTGCTCGCGGTCGGGGTCGCCGCTGGTGCGGGGACCGCCGTCGCCACGCAGCTGGACGACGAGGCGGGCAGCAACGACTTCACCGAGCAGCAGGCCGCCGACGCCACCCGCGCCGCCCTCGAGGCGACCGGCGGCGGCACGGCCAACTCCGTCGAGCGCGACTCCGAGAACGGCGCGACCTGGGAGGTCGAGGTGACGAAGACCGACGGTACGACGGTCGACGTACGCCTCGACGAGTCCTACGACGTCGTGGTGATCGAGGGCGACTCCGAGGAGCCCGACTCCGACGGGGACGACGACTGACCGAGCGTCGGGCGCGCGACGTGGGAGCCTGACCACGTGCGCATCCTGATGGTCGAGGACGACGAGCACGTGGCCGCCGCGGTGAAGCGCGGCCTCGAGGCCGAGGGGTACGCCGTGGACGTGGCTCTCGACGGCACCGACGGCCACTGGATGGCCACCGAGAACGCCTACGACCTGATCGTCCTCGACTCGATGCTCCCGGGGATGAGCGGCGAGGACATCTGCCGTGCGCTGCGCCACCGCCGCGACTGGACCCCGATCCTCATGCTCACCGCACGCGTCGGCAGCGCCCCCGAGGTGCACGCGCTCGACGCAGGGGCCGACGACTTCCTCGCCAAGCCGTTCTCCTACCAGGTGCTGCTGGCCCGGATCCGCGCGCTGCTGCGCCGCGGTCGCCTGGAGCGACCCGTCGTGCTCGAGTCCGGCGACCTCCGTCTCGACCCGGCCTCGCACGAGGTCTGGCGCGGGGAGGTGCCGATCGACCTGACCCCGCGGCAGTTCGCGCTCCTGGAGTGCCTGATGCGCTCGCCCGGGGTGGCGCTGTCCAAGGCCCGGCTCAAGGAGCAGCTCTGGGACTTCGCCTACGAGGGGGACCTCAACGTGATCGAGGTCCACGTCCGGGCGCTGCGCAAGCGGATCGACGAGCCGTTCGGGTGCGAGTCGATCGTGACCGTGCGCGGTGTGGGCTACCGGCTCGACCCCGTGGGCGGCTGAGGTGGTGACGGTCCGGGCCCGGATCACGGCCCTGGCGTTGGTGGTCTCGTCACTGGTGCTGGTCCTCGCCGGTGCCGCACTGCTGAACGTCCTGGGCTCCGAGCTCACCAGCCAGGGCGACGCCGCGGCCCGGGCGCGGGTGGCGGAGCTGGTCGAGCAGGCCACGGCAGGCGCCCTCGACCGACGGATCCCCCCGGTCACGGACGACGGGTTCGTGCAGGTGCTGGACCGCGACGGGACGGTCCTGGCCTCCTCGCCCAACCTGCCCGCCGCACCGGTCGACGCCCCGGCGACGGCGCCCGAGACGCTCCACGTCCTCGAGCTCACCGCACCGGACGACGACGAGACGGAGCGCTACCGGACCTGGCGCACGGCGGTGGAGACGGACGCCGGCACGGTCACCGTCCTCGTCGGCACGAGCCTCGAGTCCGCGACCGAGGCGACCGGGACCCTGCGCACGGCACTCACCCTCGGTATCCCTCTCATGCTCGCGCTGCTCGGCCTCGGCACCTGGTACGTCGTCGGCCGCGCCCTGGGCCGCGTCGACCGGGTCCGCGCCGCCGTCGAGCGGATCCCCGAGGACGACCTGTCGCGCCGCCTCGAGCCAGGCTCGCCCGACGAGGTGGGCCGGCTGGTCGAGACGATGAACCGGCTGCTCGCGCGCGTCGACGACTTCCAGCGCCGGCAGCGTGACTTCGTCGCCGACGCCTCGCACGAGCTGCAGAGCCCACTGACGGCCTTCCGGGCGCAGCTCGAGGTCGCCCAGGCGCACCCGGAGTCGGCGGACTGGCATGCGCTGACCACGGACCTGCTGGAGGACACCGACCGGATGGAGGAGCTGGTCCACGACCTGCTGTTGCTCGCCGTCGGCGAGACCCCGCGCCCCGACACCGACGGTACGGTCGACGTCTCCCGCCTGGTCGACGACGAGGTCGCGCGGCTCGTCGTACGCCCCGACGTGAGCGTGCGCAGCGAAACCGGTCTCCCCGCCGAGGTGCGTGGCGACCGCGGCGAGCTCGGGCGGGTCGTCGCCAACCTGCTGGAGAACGCCGTGACCCACGCGGCCTCCCAGGTCACCGTGAACGTGACGCGGGAGGCCGGGTCGATCGTGATCCGGGTCGTCGACGACGGGCCCGGGGTCCCGGCCGACCAGGTCGACCGGGTCTTCGAACGGTTCTTCCGAGGGGATGCCGCTCGTTCCCGCGCCGACAGGGGCACCGGGCTCGGCCTGGCGATCGCCCGCACCCTGAGCCGCCGGCACGGCGGCGACGTCGTGCTGGTCCCGGGAACCGGCGGCACCACGTTCGAGGTCCGTCTGCCTAGGCTTGGCCCATGAGCTGGGCGACCTGCACCAACGGCCACGCCCACTGGGGCCGCCGCGGCGCCGCCGGGCTGCTCCTCGCCGAGCGCGGACGGGTGCTGCTCCAGCTGCGCGCCCGCTGGGCCCACCAGGGTGGCACCTGGTCGATCCCCGGAGGCGCCCGCGAGCGCGGCGAGAGCTGGGTCGACGCGGCGTTGCGCGAGGCCCGCGAGGAGCTGGGGCTGTCACGGCACGACGTCGACGTACGCGGCTCGTCGCGGGCCAGCTGCGGCGGCTGGACCTACGAGACCGTCCTCGGCGTCCCCACCGGCCCGCTCAGCCTGGCCGACCTCGCTGAGAGCGACGGGCACGCCTGGGTGCCCGCCGACGAGGTGAGTGACCTGCCACTGCACCCGTCGTTCCGGCTCGCGTGGTCGAGGCCGGGCTCACCCCTGGCGGAGTTCGCCACCGGCTAGTCAGGACGAGACCAAGCGCAGCTCGACCTTGCGGGTCGCGACGTCGGCCTTCTCCAGGCGCACGCGTACGTCGGTCCCGAGCGGCAGGGCCTGGTCCCCCACGACCGGCGCCTCGACGCCGAGCTCCTTGAGCACGACCACCCCCCGGCTGGGGTCCTTCTGGTCGGTGCTGACCACCACCCCGTCCAGCTCCTCGCCGAGCCGGGCGGACAGCAGCCCGGCCTCGACCAGGTCGAGCACCGCGCGCTCGTAGCCCTTGGCCCGCTGACCCGACTGCTGCATGGTCCTGGGCAGGGTCGGCAGCGCCTCGAGCACCCACGCGGGCACCGGCTCCCCGGCGCACAGCGCCACGCACACCTCGGCGGCGTAGCGGTCGGCCAGGCGACGCAGCGGCGCGGTCACATGGGCGTACTCGGAGGCCAGCGCGGAGTGCAGCGGCTCGGCGGGCACCTCCCCGTCGAAGGCGACGTAGCCGCTGCCGCGCAGCAGCCGGGCGCTCGCCACCACCATCGCGGCGTGCTCGGGCCGCGAGGGGTCCAGCGCGCGGATGAAGTCGGGGTAGAGGATCTCGGCCGGCCAGTCGATGCCCAGGGCGCGCGCGGTGCGGTGCAGCCGTTGCACGTCACGCGGGTCCGGCGGCGGCAGCGTTCGCAGCAGCCCCACCCGGCCGTAGACCATCAGCGACGCCGCCCCGAAGCCGGTGAGCAGCGAGATCTGCGCGTTCCACAGCTCGACCGGGAGCATGCTGCGGAACTCCAGGCTCCAGATCTCGCCGCGGATGTCGATCTCCTGCTCGGGCAGCGGCAGGGAGACCCCGCCGCGGACGGCGTCGCGAGCGATCCGCAGCTCCCCGATCTCCTTGAGCAGCTGCAGCACCTCGCCCGCCGTACCGTCGTCGAGGGAGCGCTGGGCGGCCTCGTAGGACAGCTTGGCGGTCGAGCGCACCCGGGCACGCTCGACGTGGACGTCGGTGCCCTCGCCGGTCTCGTCGACCTGGATCGTCCAGAGCAGGGCCGGGCGCACCTCCCCCGCCACCAGGGAGCCGGCGTCCTCGGAGAGCACCTTGGGGTGCAGCGGCACCTTGGAGTCGGCGCCGTAGAGCGTCTCGCCGCGCCGGTGCGACTCCAGGTCGACCGGGTCGCCCGCCGTGACGAACGCGGCCAGGTCGGCGATCGCGTAGTGGACGACGTAGCCCGCCCCGGACCGTTCGATGTGCACCGCCTGGTCGAGGTCCATCGCGGTCTCGGGGTCGATGGTGACGAACGCGATGTCGGTGCGGTCGAGGTCCGGGAGCCGGGGCGCGGCTGCGGCGGCTGCGGCCGCGGCCTCGACCTCGGGAGGGAACTCCGGGGTCACGTCGAGCTCGGCCTGGATCCGCTCGATCCCTTCGCGGAGGACCGCGACGACGGCTTCGTCGTCGGTGGCCTTGATGTGGACGACACGGCTGCTCGGCATGCTCCGACCTTAGTCAGAACAGGCCATGGCGCCGGCACGACCACCCGGTCGAGAGTGGTGGTCTCCCCACTCTCGAAGGAGCGCCATGCGCCACCCACAGCTCGCCACCGTCATCGCCAGCCTCGCCCTGGTCGCCGCGGTCACGCCGCCGGCGTACGCAGCCCTGGCGAACAACTCCGTCGGCTCCGCCCAGATCAAGAGCCTCGCGGTGAAGACCGTCGACCTCGGCAACCGGTCGGTCAGCAAGAAGAAGCTCCAGCGCGCCTCGGTCACGAGCGCTGCCATCAAGAACGGCTCGGTCGGCCGGGGCGACCTCGCACCCGGCGCCAAGGTGCTCGCCGGGTCGTGGAAGTTCGCCCCCTACCCGCTCGAGATCGGGTCCGGCATCTCGATGGGCTCGCTCGCCGACGGCACCGGACCCCTCCGGGTGCGCTCGCCCTCGACCCTGATCGTGTGGGGCCGGGTGTTCCTCCGCGTGTACGGCGCGGTCCAGCTCAGCCCCTACTGCTACCTGAACGTCGACGGGGTGCCCCAGGAGAGACCGGCCTACGGGAACTTCAAGGACGTGACCGGAGCCTCAGTGGCGATCAGCGCCAGCCTCGAGGTGGCGCCCGGCACGCACATGGTCAGCATGGACTGCTTCGACGGTGGCGAGGCGGGCCTGGTCCAGGTCAACGTCCTCGCCGTCCCCCACTGACTCGCCCCGGCCTGCCCCGACCCGGGCGCCAGCCCTACGCTCTGCGGGTGCTGATCCTGCTGCCGCCCAGCGAGGGCAAGACCGCTCCGCGGCGGGGCAAGCCGCTCGACCTCACCGCACTCGGCAGCCCGGTCCTGACCCCGGCCCGAGAGCGGGCGATCGACGCCCTGGTCGAGCTGTGCGAGGGCGATCCCGCCGTCGCCGCCAAGACCCTCGGCGTGCCCAAGACCCAGCTGGACCTCGTCCAGCTCAACGCCGACGTACGGCGCGCGCCCACCGCCCGCGGCGACCAGGTCTACAGCGGCGTCCTCTACGACGCCCTCGACTTCGCGACCCTCTCCCCCGCGGCGAAGCGCCGCGCGACCAGCCGGGTCGCGGTCACCAGCAGCCTGTTCGGCCTGGTCCGGCCGACCGACCGGATCCCGGCCTACCGGCTCTCCGGCGACACCTCGCTGCCCGGCCTCGGCGGCGTCGCCGCCCACTGGCGCGAGCACCTCGGCCCTGCGGTCACCGACGCGCTCGGCGGAGGGCTGCTCGTCGACCTCCGGTCGGGCACGTACGCCGCGTTCTGGCGGCCGCCGGCCGAGCTCGCGCGGCGGGTGGCGACGGTCCGGGTGCTGCACGAGTCCGACGGGAAGCGTCAGGTGGTCAGCCACTTCAACAAGGCCACCAAGGGGCGGATCGTCCGCGCGCTGCTCGAGGACGGCCGCGACCCGCGCTCCCCCGCCCGACTGGCCGAGGTGCTGCGCGACCTCGGCTGGGCCGTCGAGGTCGGC
>JBAZRQ010000104.1:0-6607 GCA_041662925.1 Nocardioides sp.
CAATCCCGACCGTGGTGGCCGTGGTCTGCGGGGTGATGGCCGCCTACCCGCTCGCGCGCTACCAGTTCAAGATGCGTGAGCCCCTGTTCATGGTCTTCGTCCTCGGCCTGCTGTTCCCTGCTGCGGTGGCGATCATCCCGCTGTTCATCCTGGTGACGCGCGACCTGGGGCTGGGCAACACGTGGTGGGGGGTGGCGCTGCCCCAGGCCGCGTTCGCGCTGCCGATCACGGTGGTGATCCTGCGCCCGTTCCTGATGGCGATCCCCAAGGAGCTGGAGGAGGCCGCCACCATCGACGGGGCCTCGCGCATCGGGATCTTCTGGTGGCTCGCGGTCCCGCTCTCGAAGCCGGCGCTGATCACGGTCGGGGTGCTGGCGTTCGTCGGCTCGTGGAACGCCTACCTCCTGCCCTTGCTGCTGCTGCAGTCGGAGATGCGTACCCTCCCCCTGGGCGTCGCCGACTACTCCACCGAGCACTCGGCCGACACCGCGGGCGTCCTCGCCTTCACCTCGATCGCGATGATCCCGGCGCTCGTGCTGTTCCTGGCGCTGCAGCGACGCATCGTCGGAGGGCTCCAGGGCGCGGTGAAGGGATGAGCGGCCCAGGGGCGTCAGAAAGGACAACTGCTGTGGACTCGAGGAAGAACGGCAGCCGGGTGACGATGCAGCAGGTCGCCGCCGAGGCAGGGGTGTCCGTGTCGACGGTCTCGAAGGTCCTCAACGGGCGTTACGGCGTGGCGAGCCACACGTCCGAGACCGTGACCGAGGTCGTCACCGGCTCGGCTACGAGGCCAGCCTGGTCGCACGCAGCCTGCGCAACCGGCGCACCAACGTCCTCGGCGTGCTGGTCGCGGACTTCGAGCCCTTCAGCACCGAGGTGCTCAAGGGAGCGGCCGACGCGATCCGCGGCACCGGCTACGAGCTGGTCGCCTACTCCGCGGGAGGCCGCGTCGACGAGCAGGTCGGCTGGGAGCGCCGCTACCTCTCGCGGGTCATGGGCACCCTCGTCGACGGCGCGGTGCTGGTCACCCCGACCGTGACCGACGTCAGCTACGACGGCCCGATCGTCGCGGTCGACCCGCACACCGGCCGGTCCCCGCTGCCCTCCGTCACCGCCGACAACCTGCAGGGCGCCCGGCTGGCCGTCGACCACCTGCTGGGCCTCGGGCACCGGCGGGTCGGCATGCTCACCGGCCGAAGCGACCTGGTCTCCGCTCGGCTGCGTGAGCGCGGCTACCGCGAGGCGCACGCCGCTGCCGGCGTACCCGTCGACGAGGAGCTGGTGCGTCTCGGCGCCTTCGAGCCCGAGCAGGGGCGCATCGGCGCACGCGAGCTGCTCTCGCTGCCCGAGCCGCCCACCGCGATCTTCGCGGCCAACGACCTGTCCGCGCTGGCCACCCTCGACGTCGCGGCCGAGCTCGGGATCGACGTGCCGGGGCAGCTCTCGGTGGTCGGCTTCGACAACATCCCCGACTCCGCCCTGGCGAACCCGCCGCTGACGACCGTGCAGCAGCCGATCCGGCAGATGGGTCACGACGCCGTCGCGATGCTGATGTCCCTCGTCGCCGGCGAGGAGCTCGCCGAGACCCGGCTCACCCTGGCGACGACCCTCGTCCAACGTCACTCGACCGCGGCCCCGGGAGGGACGACATGACCGACCTTTGGCGTGACCCGACAGCCACACCGGCCGACCGGGTGGCCGACCTCGTCCCGCGGATGACCGTGACCGAGAAGGTCAAGCAGCTCTCCGGGATCTGGTGGCTCGAGCCCGACGCGGGCGGGATGGCGCCGATGCTGCGCGAGACCATGGGCGACCCCCGGCCGTGGGACGAGGTCATCGCCGACGGGCTGGGCCAGCTCACGCGGACCTTCGGCACCGCCCCGCTCGAGCCCCGTGACGGCCTGAAGATCGCGGGTGAGCGGCAGCGCGACATCATGGCCGCCAGCCGGTTCGGCATCCCGGCCCTGGCACACGAGGAGTGCCTCACGGGCGTCGCCGTCTGGCGCGCCACGATCTACCCCTCACCGCTGTGCTGGGCGGCGTCCTTCGACCCCGCGCTCGTGGAGCGGATGGGCGCGCAGATCGCGGCGTCGATGCGCAGTCTCGGGGTCCACCAGGGCCTCGCGCCCGTCCTCGACGTGGTCCGCGACCTCCGCTGGGGCCGGGTCGAGGAGACCCTCGGCGAGGACCCCTTCCTCGTCGGCCTCATCGGCAGCGCCTACGTGCGCGGGCTCGAGGAGGGCGGCGTGGTGGCGACGCTCAAGCACTTCATGGGCTACTCCACCTCGCGCGCGGGGCGCAACCTCGGGCCGGTCTCGATCGGCCCGCGCGAGCTGGCCGACGTCTTCCTGCCGCCCTTCGAGATGGCGCTGCGGGCAGGGGCGCGCTCGGTGATGAACTCCTACAACGACCTCGACGGCGTCCCGTCGGCGGCCGACGTGAGCCTGCTGACCACGCTGCTGCGCGACCGGCTCGGGTTCACCGGGACGCTCGCCGCCGACTACTTCTCCGTGGCCTTCCTGCACACCCTGCACCGGGTGGCGGACAGTCCGACGGACGCGGCCCGGCTGGCCCTCGAGGCCGGGATCGACGTCGAGCTGCCCTCGACCAAGACCTTCGACGAGGCCCTCGTCCGGGCCGTCGCCGACGGGGTCGTCGACGAGGCGCTCATCGACCGGGCCCTGACCCGGGTGCTCCGCCAGAAGTGCGAGCTCGGCCTGCTCGACCCCGACTGGGCGCCCGAGGAGCCGGTCGACGTCGACCTCGACCCCCCGGAGTCCCGGGCCCTCGCGCTCGACCTGGCCCGACGGTCCGTCGTACTGCTCGCCAACGACGGCACCCTGCCGCTGCGCGAGGGGTCCAAGGTCGCGGTCGTCGGCCCGCGGGCCGACACCCCGCACGCGATGCTGGGCTGCTACTCCTTCCCGCTGCACGTGCTGGTCCACCACGACGGTGTCGAGGCCGGCCTGGAGATCCGCACCGTCCGCGAGGCCCTCGCCGACTCGTTCGACGTCAGCTACGCGCTGGGCTGCCCGGTGCTGGGCGGCGACGACGCGGACATCGAGGCCGCGGTCGCCGCGGCCGCGGGGGCCGACGTGTGCGTCGCGGTCCTGGGCGACCAGGCCGGGCTGTTCGGCAAGGGGACCTCGGGGGAGGGCTGCGACGTGGCCGACCTCCGCCTGCCGGGACGCCAGGAGGAGCTGCTCGAGGCACTGCTGGACACCGGTACGCCGGTCGTGGCGGTGCTGCTCGTCGGGCGCCCCTACGACCTGAGCCGCCAGGCATCCCGGCTGGCCGGGCTGGTCTGCGGCTTCTTCCCGGGTGAGGAGGGCGCGCGCGCCGTCGCCGACGTACTGGGCGGCAGCGTCAACCCGTCGGGCCGCCTGCCGGTGAGCTTCCCCGGCGCCGGCAACGCGCAGCCGTCGACCTACCTCGCCTCCACCCTCGGTCAGCGCACCGACGTCAGCGTCGTGGACCCCACCGCGCTGTTCCCCTTCGGCCACGGGCTGTCCTACGCGTCCGCGACCTGGGGACCGGTGTCACCGGAGAGTGGGTCGGAGTGGGACACCGACGGCACCTGCGAGGTCGTGGTGGAGCTCGCCAACGAGGCCGACCGCGCCGTCTCGGAGGTCGTGCAGGTCTACCTCCACGATCCGGTCGCGTCCGTGGTGCGGCCGGTCCAGCAGCTCGTCGCGGTCCGTCGCGTCGACCTCGACCCCGGAGAGCGCACGCGCGTGCGCTTCGTCCTGCACGCCGACCTCACCTCCTTCACCGGCCGGGATCTCGCGCGCGTGGTGGAGCCGGGTGCGGTCGAGCTGTGGGTCGGAGCCTCGAGCGCGGACGTCCGCGCCGTACTCCCGCTGGAGCTGGTCGGGCCCGCCCGGCAGGTAGGCGCGGAGCGCGAGCTGGTCCCGTCGGTCACGCTCCAGCCGGTCTGATGCAGTACGACTGGCCGCTGGAGCAGGCGCGCGACTACCGCCCGGACCTCGCCGTACCCGCCGACCTCGAGTCGTTCTGGTCCGAGACCCTGGTCGACGCCGCCTCGGCCGGGCCGAGGCCGTCGCTGACCAGGGTGGACTCGGGGCTCGTGGCCGTGGAGAGCTACGACGTCTCGTTCGCCGGCTTCGGCGGTCACCCGGTGCGGGGCTGGTTGCACCTGCCCGCGGCTCCGCTGCGGACCGGGCCGCTGCCCGGCGTGGTGCAGTACCAGGGCTACAACGGCGGACGCGGCCTCGTCCACGAGCACGTGTTCTGGGCGACCGCCGGCTACGCACACCTCACGGTCGACACCCGGGGCCAGGGGAGCGGCTGGACCACCGGCACCACGCCCGACCCGGTCGGCTCGGCGCCCTCGCAGCCGGGCTTCCTGACCCGCGGCATCGAGGACCCGCGCACCTACTTCTACCGCCGGGCCTACGCCGACGCCGTGGCGGCGCTCGACGTGCTGCGCGGTCATGACCTCGTCGACGCCTCGCGGGTCGCCGTGGCCGGAGCCAGCCAGGGTGGTGCGCTCGCGGCGGCTGTCGCCGCCCTGGCCCCCTCGTCCGTCGCCGCGCTGCTGTGCGACGTGCCGTTCCTGTGCGACCTGCGCCGAGCCGCCGCCGTCGCCCAGGCCGAGCCCTACCTGGAGCTGGTGCGCTACCTGGGAGCCCACCGGGACCACGTGGAGCAGGCCTTCGCGACGCTGGCGTACTTCGACGTCGCGGTGCTGGCCCGGCTGGCCACCGCACCCGCGCTCTTCTCCGTGGCGCTGATGGACGTGACCTGCCCGCCGTCCACGGTGTTCGCCGCCTACAACGCCTACGCGGGCCCGAAGGAGATCCGGGTCTACGAGTTCAACGACCACGAGGGCGGGGAGGCCTTCCAGCGGACCCGCCAGCTCGCGTGGCTCGGCGCGATGCTCAGGTCCCGCTGAACTGCGGGGACCGCTTCTCGGCGAACGCGCGCGGCCCTTCCTTGGCGTCGTTGGAGGCGAAGACGGCGGCGCCGACGCGGGCGTCGTCCTTCCAGCAGTCGTCCTCGTGCTTGCCCTCCGAGTCGCGCATCGTCCTGAGGATCGCCTGCACCGCAAGCGGGCCGTTGGCGGCGATCATGTCGGCGAGCTCGTGCGCCTTCTCCAGCGCCGTGCCGTCGGGCACGACGTGCCCGATCAGGCCGACCTCCTTGGCCTCGGGGGCCTTCATCTGGCGGCCGGTGAGCAGCAGCTCAGCGGCGACCGTGTAGGGCAGCTGACGGACCAGCCGCACCGCGGAGCCGCCCATCGGGTAGAGGCTCCAGCGCGCCTCGGCGACACCGAACTTCGCCGACTCGCCGGCCACGCGGATGTCGGTGCCCTGCAGGATCTCGGTGCCACCGGCGATCGCCGGGCCCTCCACGGCCGCGATCAGCGGCTTGGTCAGCCGGAAGCCCTTGAGCAGGCCCTTGATCACCGACGGGTCGTACTCGCCGGACTCGAAGCTCTCCGACGGCGGCTTCTTCGACATCGACTTCAGGTCCGCGCCCGCGCAGAAGTAGCCGCCGGCACCCGTGAGGATGCACACCCGGATCGAGTCGTCGGAGTTCACCCGGTCCCAGGCGTCGCTCATGATCTGGAGCATCTCGCCGGACAGCGCGTTGCGCGCCTCGGGGCGGTTCATGGTCACGACGAGCTTGTGGCCCACCTGCTCGACGAGGCAGTGAGGTTCGCGGGGAGGCTCTTCAGGGGAGGTCATGAGCGTGAGGCTAGCGAAAAACAAGAACGTGTTCTAGTCTCGCGGCGTGGCTCTCAACATCGCAGATCTCTTCGAACATGCCGTCGACGCGGCCCCCGACAACCCTGCCGTGAAGGTGGGCGACCGGGTGGTCACCTACGCCGACCTGGAGCGCGACTCCAACCGGCTGGCGCACTACCTCCAGGCCCAGGGGGTGAAGCCGGGCGACCACGTGGCCATCTACGCGAAGAACAGCGTCGAGCACGTCGTGGCGGTCCTCGCGATCGTGAAGATCCGCGCCGTCAACATCAACGTCAACTACCGCTACGTCGAGGGCGAGCTCAACTACCTCTTCGACAACGCCGACGTCGTCGCGCTCATCCACGAGCGCAGCTACGCCCCGCTGGTCGCCGCCTGTGCGCCGAACCACGAGAAGCTCAAGACCTTCGTCGCGATCCCCGACGTGCTCGACCCCGACAACGACGCCGACATCTCGTCGTTCGGTGGCGTCCTGCTCGCCGACGCGGTGGCCGACCAGAGCGACGCCCGCGACTTCGGCGAGCGCAGCAACGACGACCTGCACATCATCTACACCGGCGGCACGACCGGCTTCCCCAAGGGCGTCATGTGGCGCCACGAGGACTTCTGGCGGGTGCTCGGCGGCGGCATCGACTTCTACACCGGTGAGCCCCTGGAGGAGTTCGACCAGTCCAAGCAGGCCACCGAGCCGCGGATGGTGACCTTCCCGCTCAGCCCGCTCATGCACGGTGGCGCCCAGGCCGGCCTGCTGATGCACCTCTTCGCCGGTCACCTGACCATCCTCGAGCCGAAGTTCGACCCGCAGCGGACCTGGGAGATCATCGAGCGCGAGGGGGTCCAGCTGATCTTCATGACCGGCGACGCGATGGCCGCCCGCT
>JBAZRQ010000105.1:0-6599 GCA_041662925.1 Nocardioides sp.
GCCAGGAACAGGTTGAGCGACTGGCTCTGGTCGATGTACGGCGACCGCGCGGCCGCCATGTCGATCAGGGCGCGCTGGGGCAGCTCCCACGCCGTGCGGAACAGCAGCCGCACGTCGTCCGGCAGGTCCCGGATGCCCTGCACCGACCCCTCGGCCCGCTTGATCGCCTCCCGCACCTCGGGCGTCCACAGCCCGAGCGCCTTGAGCTCGCGCGTCAGCGCGGCGTTGACCTGGAGGAACTCCCCCGACAGCGTCTCGCGCTTGAACAGGTTGGACACCTGCGGCTCGATGCACTCATAGCAGCCGGCGATCGACGCGATCGTCGCCGTCGGCGCGATCGCGACCAGCAGCGAGTTGCGCAACCCGTGCTCGGCGATGTCGGCGCGCAGCGCCGCCCACCGCTCCGTCTGGGAGCCGGTGACGTCCCACAGGTCCGGCTGGAGTACGCCGGTCGCCGCGCGCGTCTCGTCGTACGCCGGGTGGGCGCCGTGGCGCTGCGCCAGCTCGCACGACACCTCGAGCGCGGTCAGGTAGATCTCCTCGGAGATCCGGGTCGACAGCTCGCGTGCCTCGTCGGAGTCGAACGGCAGCCGCATCGCGAAGAACACGTCCTGCAGCCCCATCAGCCCGAGGCCGACCGGTCGCCAGCGCGGGTTGGACGCCGCCGACTCCACGCTCGGGTAGTAGTTGATGTCGATCACCCGGTCGAGCAGCGGGACCGCCGTACGCACCGTCGCGCGCAGCTTGTCCCAGTCCATGCCCTCGCGCGTCACGTGCTGCGCGAGGTTGACCGAGCCCAGGTTGCACACCGCGGTCTCGTCGTCGGAGCACACCTCGATGATCTCGGTGCACAGGTTGGACAGGTGCACGACCGGGCCGCCCGGGGTGTCCCGGGTCTGGTTGCAGGTGCGGTTGGCGGCGTCCTTGAACGTCATCCAGCCGTTGCCGGTCTGCGCGAGCGTGCGCATCATCCGCGCGTAGAGGTCACGGGCCTTCACCTGGCGCACGTAGCGCCCCTCCTCCTCGACGCGCCGGTAGGCCTCGTCGAACGCAGGCCCCCACAGGTCCGGCAGCTCCGGCGCCTGGTCGGGGTCGACCAGCGACCACAGCTCGTCGGCCTCGACCCGGCGCATGAACTCGTCGGGCACCCAGTTGGCCAGGTTGAGGTTGTGGGCGCGCCGGGCATCCTCTCCGGTGTTGTCGCGCAGCTCGAGGAACTCCTCGACGTCCGGGTGCCACGGCTCGAGGTAGACGCAGGCCGCGCCCTTGCGGCGGCCGCCCTGGTTGACGGCAGCGACCGAGCTGTCGAGCGTGCGCAGGAACGGCACGATCCCGTTGGACTGGCCGTTGGTGCCACGGATCAGCGCCCCGCGCGAGCGCACCCGCGAGAACCCGATCCCGATCCCCCCGGCGAACTTCGACAGCTTGGCCACCTGCGCGTAGCGCCCGTAGATCGAGTCGAGGTCGTCGCGCGGGCTGTCGACCAGGTAGCACGACGACATCTGGGTGTGCCGCGTCCCGGAGTTGAACAGGGTCGGCGACGACGGCAGGTAAGCCAGCGACGACATCAGCCGGTAGAACCGGATCGCCTCCCCCGGGCTCTGCGCGAGCCCGCACGCCACCCGCAGCAGGAAGTACTGCGGTGTCTCGATGACCTGGCGGGTCGACGGGTGGCGCAGCAGGTAGCGGTCGTAGACCGTACGCAGCCCGAAGTACTCGAAGCGCCGGTCGCCGTCGCGGTCCACCGCGAAGTCCAGCTTGCGCGCGTTGTCCTTCACGAACGCCGCCGTCTCGTCGCCGATCAGCCCCTCGGCGTGGCCGAGGGAGACCGACTGGCTGAACGACGCGACGCCCTGGTTGCGCACCTCCTTCTCGACATAACCGGCCAGCAGCCGGCCCGCGAGCCGGGAGTACTGCGGCTCCTCGCCGATCATCTCCGCGGCCGTCTGGATCGACAGCCGGTCCAGCTCCGCGGTGGAGGCGCCGTCGTAGAGCCCGCTGATGGTGCGGGTCGCGACCCGCATCGGGTCCACGTCGGCCAGGTCCCGGGCGACCCGGTCCACCGCCTTCACGATCTTGTTGACGTCGACCGGTTCGCTGTCGCCGTTGCGCTTGCGCACGCTCATCGTGGGGCGTACGGGTGACTCGGTCCCTGAAACGGGGCCTGCGTGTGTGACCGTCATGTCTCTCTCCTCGCGAGATCGGTCCTGACGATCCGAGGCGCGCGCGAGGGAGCGGCGTCGGCCGTCCCACGAGGCCTCGGACCACCGCACCCGGCGGGTGTGGTGCGCTGGCAGGTCTTCGGACTCGTGGGCATGACGCTCGACCCCTACTGACCGTCGCTTCCCAGGTCTCTCACCCAGTGCTTCGTGACGGCGTTCGTTCCCATTCACCGCTGCGGGGCAGTCCCGGAGTCTCACCAGGTTCCCTCTTGCCTCGCCCCGCCTGGATGACGGGGCGAACCAGCTACGGCGGACACCATATGTAGGGGTCGACCCGATGCCGGGGACCACATGTTGGGGCGGCGTGTCGGTTGCTGCGCATGGCAGGCTGGGAGACATGGCCTCCTTGTCGATCGTCCTCGCCGGAGGCTCCGGCTTCCTCGGCACCCACCTGCGCGAGGAGCTGCTGCGCCGCGGTCACACCGTCACCTCGCTCGTACGACGTGACGCCGCCGGCCCCGACGAGTCGACCTGGGACCCCTACGGCAACGTCGTCGACCGCGACCTCATCGCGCGCGCCGACGTGGTGATCAACCTCGCCGGCTCCCCCACCGCGGGCAACCCGCACTCCAAGACCTGGGCCCGCGACCTGCGGGCCAGCCGGGTGCGCACCACCCGGGTCCTGGCCGACGCGATCGCCGCGGCCGACTCGCCGCCGGCGTTCCTCGCCGGCAACGGCATCTCCTACTACGGCGACCACGGCAGCCAGGTCCTCACCGAGGACTCCGACAGCCGCGGGCACGCGCTGCTCACCGAGGTGACCCGCGAGTGGCAGTCCGCGGCCGACCCTGCCGTCGACGCCGGCGCCCGGGTCTGCATCCTGCGCACGTCGCCGGTGATGGACCGGCGCAGCGCTCCGCTCAAGCAGCTGCGCACGCTCTTCAAGACCGGCCTCGGCGCCCGCCTGGGCGACGGACGGCAGCACATGGCGATGATCTCGCTGCGCGACTGGGTGGGCGCCGTTGCGCACCTCGCCGAGCACCCGTCGGCGGCCGGCGCGTTCAACCTCTGCTGCGCCGACACCCCCACCAACGCGGAGTTCACCAAGGCCCTGGCCCAGGCCCTCTCGCGCCCGGCGATCGCGGTCGTCCCAGGGCCGCTGCTCAAGGTGGGGGCCGGCGAGATGGCCCCCGAGCTGCTCGGCTCGCTCAACGTCCGCCCCACCGCACTCGAGGCGTCCGGCTACGAGATCCAGGACCGCGACGTCCACGCCGTGCTCCGCACCGCACTCGTCTAGGAGCCGACCACGACGGTGGCGACGCGCCACCGTCCGGCCACGCGCCACATCGTGACCCGCCGGGTGCCGGCCTGCCCGCGCGGCAGGAGCCAGGCCTGCGACCCCGAGCGCGCCTCGGCCCGGGCGAGCCGCTCGGTCACCTCGAACGTGACCCGGCCCGGCGCGCGGGCCACCACCTCGCCCGAGAGCACCTGCACGTCCAGCGGCGCGACGGTCAGGCCGCGCTCCGACCACGAACGCAGCATCGCCAGGTCGCGCACACCGGCCGCCGACCCCGCGACGTAGAGCGACCGCAGCACCCGGGCGTCGCCGGTCGCCCAGGCGGCGGCCCGACGGCGGTCCCAGGCGTGCAGGAGGGCCACCGGGGAGCGGCCCGGCGCTGAGGGAGCGGTGACAGTTGCTGCCCGGGACCGGGTCGCGGGCGGGCCTTCGGGGGTACAGCCCGCCGCCGTCACCACGAGGGCGAGGGCCGCGAGCGCCGTACGGGTTCGGGACATGGTGACCTCCTACCCACCTCGGACGGTGCCGCGTCGGTTGTCCACAGGGCCCTTCCGAGTAACCTCGAGCCCGTGAGTGACCTCCGCTTCGAGCAGGTCGGCCTCGGCGCCGACGCGGTCGACTACCTCGCTGCCTGGAGCCTCCAGCGCGATCTGCACGCCCGCGTCGTCGACGGGAGCCAGGCCGACACGGTGCTGCTGCTCGAGCACCCGCCGGTCTACACCGCAGGCAAGCGCACCGAGCCCCACGAGCGCCCCGCCGACGCCGGCGGCGCCGAGGTCATCGACGTCGACCGCGGCGGCAAGATCACCTTCCACGGGCCCGGGCAGCTGGTCGGCTACCCGATCGTGACCCTGCCCGACCACGTCAAGGTCGTCGACTACGTCCGTCGCGTCGAGGAGGCGCTGATCGGGGTCTGCGCGGACTTCGGCGTCGTCACCGCGCGGGTGCCCGGCCGCAGCGGGGTCTGGCTGCGCGCCGACGACCCGTCCGTCGGCACCCGCCCGGAGCGCAAGGTCGCCGCGATCGGGATCCGGGTCAGCCGGGGCGTGACGATGCACGGCTTCTCGCTCAACTGCGACGTCGACCTGAGCTGGTACGACCGGTTCGTCCCGTGCGGGATCGCCGACGCCGGTGTCACCACGCTGACCCACGAGGTCGGCCGGCCGGTGACCGTGTCCGACGTACTGCCGTCGGTGGAGCGCCACCTCACAGACCTGCTCGGCTGGGGCCCCTACGTCGCCACCCCCGACTACGAACCACGCCCCGAGCCCGGACGCACGCCGCGGATCGAGCTGCTCACGCCCTGACGCGTGTCTGGGGCATCCGCACAACCTTTCGCCTGTTTGGATCGTCTACCTCGGACGACGAAGGGGCGAGATGACTGACTTGGTGATCGAGACGCGGGGCCTCCGCAAGGAGTTCCGCAGCCGGAGTGGAGGCCTCCGGGTCGCCGTCAACGACCTCGATCTCGCGGTCCCGCGTGGCGGCGTGCACGGGTTCCTCGGACCCAACGGCTCGGGCAAGACCACGACCATCCGGATGCTGCTCGGGCTCGCCCGCGCGAGCAAGGGCTCGATGGAGCTCTTCGGCCACGCGGTGCCCGGATCGCTGCCGGCGGTCATCGACCGCGTGGGCGCCGTCGTGGAGTCGCCCAAGTTCTCCCCCAACTTCAGCGGCCGCCAGAACCTGCTCCTCCTGGCCCGCTCCATCGGGGTGCCCAGGAGCCGCGTCGACGCGGCTGTCGAGACCGTCGGGCTCACCGGCCGCGACCAGGACCGGTTCAAGTCCTACTCGCTCGGCATGAAGCAGCGCCTCGCCATCGCCGCGACCCTGCTCAAGGACCCCGACCTGCTGATCCTCGACGAGCCCACCAACGGCCTCGACCCGGCGGGCATCCGCGAGATCCGCGACACCATCCGCGACCTCGGGGAGCGGGGCGTGACCGTGCTGCTGAGCTCGCACATCCTGGCCGAGGTCCAGCAGGTCTGTACGTCGGCCACGATCATCGGCAACGGCCGGCTCCTCGCCAGCGGCCGCGTCGACGAGCTGCTGCAGGGCGGCACCGCCGCGCTGCGCGTCGCCGTACCGGATGTGGCGGCGGCCAAGCGGGTCCTGGAGGCCGCAGACCTCGTGGTCACGGCACCCGCGGGCGAGACGAGCCTCCTGGTGGAGAGCGACGACCCGGCTCAGGTGACCCGGACGCTGGGCGAAGCCGGCATCTGGCTGACCGCGCTGACCCCGGTGCGTCGCGACCTGGAGTCGGTCTTCCTCGAGCTCACCGAGGCCGACACCCTCGGCCACACGTCGGGTCACGAGACCACGGGAGCAACAGCATGATCCGCCTGCTCCACGTCGAGCTCACCCGACTGCGCTGGCGGCGCGCGGTGCTTCTGCTGCTGGCCGCCGCCGTCGTCGTACCCACCCTGATCGCGGCCACACTGATCTGGGACACGAGGCCGCCGTCCCAGGTCCAGCTGGACGTCGCCCGGGCGAACGGCGCTGCGGAGATCGCGCGGTGCGAGAAGCGCCCCGGACAGTTCGGCGTGAGCGACCGCGACCGGTGCGAGGAACAGGTCGTCGGCTGGTACACCCACAACCAGCCGCTGCGCCTCGGCCAGGAGCGCGGCGAGACCGGGTTGGCGGTGGTCGCCGTGCTGACGCTGCTCGTGATGCTGGCCGGCACGACGTTCGCCGGCCACGACTGGAACAGCGGGTCGATGAGCAACCAGCTCCTCTTCGAGCCACGGCGGGGCCGGGTCTGGGCCGCGAAGGCCCTCGTCGTGCTGGTCACCTCGTTCGTCATCTCGGCGGTGGTGTCGGCGACGTACTGGTCGGCGCTCTGGATGGTGGCCCGCTCGCGTGACCTGCGGGTCCCCGACGGTGTCCTGGTCGACTGCCTGGAGTTCGCCCTGCGCGGGTCCGTCTTCGCCGCTGTGGCGGCCCTAGGGGCGTTCGCCATGACCATGCTGTTCCGCAGCACGGTCGCCACGGTCGGCATTCTGTTCGGGGTCGTCCTCGCGGGAAGCCTCTTCTTCGCCGCACTCGGCGTCAGCGAGCGCTGGTTCCCCCACAAGAACGTCGCCGCGATCATCAAGGACGGCACCCGGTACTACGTCGAGGTTCCCCAGAGCTGCCACACC
>JBAZRQ010000106.1:0-292 GCA_041662925.1 Nocardioides sp.
CGCGCCAGCCGTAGATCGCCTGGTTGGGGTCTCCCACGGCGGTGACCGGGTGGCCGCCGCCGAAGAGCCGGCGCAGCATCAGCGCCTGGGCGACCGAGGTGTCCTGGTATTCGTCGAGCAGCACGATCCGGTATTTGCCGCGCTCGATGTCGCCCACCGCGCGGTGCTCGTCGGCCAGCCGCGCCGCGAGCGCGATCTGGTCGGAGAAGTCCATCAGACCGAGGGCCGCCTTGAGCCGCCGGTAGTCGTCGACGAGCCGCAGCGCCTCCGCCCGCCGGGCGAAGGCGCTCTG
>JBAZRQ010000106.1:302-6586 GCA_041662925.1 Nocardioides sp.
CAGCTCGGTCTTGGCGCCCGACGCGAGGCCCTCCTCGAAGCGCGGCCACGCCTGGGCGTCGAAGGCGCGCAGCCGCTCGGCGTCGACGAGGTGCTCGCTGAGGGCCGACTCGAGCCGCAGGATGTAGTCGATGACGTGCTTGGGGCTGTCGGAGAGCAGGTCGACGCGGCTGGTGTGGCGCTCGATCACCCGGGCTGCGAGCTGGTAGCGCGACGCGTCGGCCATCACCCGGGTGTCGGGCTCGTGGCCGATCCGCAGGCCGTGCTCGGTGAGCAGGCTGGCGGCGTAGGCGTTGTAGGTGGCGACCGTCGGCTCGAGCACCTCCTCGGCGCCGTCGTCGTCGATGGTGACCCCGCGGCCGTGACCCGCGTCGGCGAGGGCGGTGCGGATGCGCGCGGCCAGCTCGCTGGCCGCCTTGGTGGTGAACGTCAGGCCGAGGACCTGGTCGGGCGTGACCTGACCGGTGGCGACGAGGTAGACGACACGGGCCGCCATCAGCGACGTCTTGCCCGAGCCCGCGCCGGCGATGACGACGGCCGGCTCCAGGGGGGCCGCCACCGCCTCCCACTGCTGCGGGCTGACCTCGTAGTCGGTGCCCATCAGCCGGCGGAGGTCGGCGGGGGTGGCGATGGTGAGCGGCTGGACGACGGGCGGGACGACCGGAGGGGCGACTGGGGTCACGACAGCACCGTCCCGGAGTGCTTGGAGGGGCACAGGCTGTGGAAGTCGCAGTAGTCGCAGTGGCCGCCGGGCCGGGCCGGGAAGGCCTCGCCCCGGATCGCGGCGACCGCCCCCATCAGCTGGCGCTCGATCGGGCGCACCCCGGACTCGTCGCGCTCCTGCGGCTCCTGCCGCTGCACCTTGAGCTTCCGGTAGGCCTCGTGGCGCAGCTGCCAGAGCTCGGCGCCGCCCGACTCCACGTGGTCGGGCAGCTCGAGGTCCTCGATCGCGGCCAGGGCGCCGTGCTCGACGGCGAGCTGGTAGAGCCCGAGCTGGGGGTGCACGATGACCTCGTCACCGGTGGGCACGCGCTTGCCGGTCTTGAGGTCGATCACCACGACCCGGCCCTGGGCGTCGAGCTCGATCCGGTCGGCGTAGCCGTAGAGGAGCACCTGCTGACCGTCGGGCAGGGGTACGACGGCGCTGAGCCGTTTCTCGGTGCCGAGGACCGTGCGGCCCTCCGGGTGCTGGTGCCAGGCGACGAAGCGGAGCAGCGCCTTGCGCACCTCGGCCCGCTCCCGCTCGCCCGACCAGGGCGTGCGGAACGGCACCTGCGCCCACACCGAGTCGACGTGGTGCATCAGACCGTCGACCATCTGCTCGGGCTCGTCGGTGGTGTCGACCTCGCCGCGACCGATCCGGTCGGCGAGCGCGTGGACGACGTTGCCGAAGCCCTGGGCCTGCGTGGAGGCCCGCTCGCCGCCGGCCTCGGCCTCCAGGAACCACTTGGCCGGGCAGACCTCGAGGCTGGTGAGCGCGGTCGCGGAGATCCGCACCGGCTCGTCGAACGGCCGCAGCGGCTGCTCGGAGGCGCTGGCCGCGCGGGTGCCCCACCAGGACGCCGGGTCGGCGCCGGGCACCCACGCGGTGCCGGCGCGGTGCTCGGCCGTGAGCCGGGCCAGCCGCCGGGCCGCGGCCCGCCGCAGCGGCTCGGCCAGGGTGTCGTCGGCCGTCGTACGCCGCAGCTCGGCCACGAGGCCGGGCAGCGAGAGCGGGCGCCGGGGGCGGCCCTGCCGGTGCTCGATGCGCAGGCCCAGCTCGTCGAGGAACCGCGAGGCCTGCTCGCCGTCGTCGTCGGTGGACGCCACGGCGGTGACCACCAGCCGCTCGCGGGCGCGGGTGCAGGCGACGTAGAAGAGCCGACGCTCGTCGGCGAGGAGCTCGCGCGTGGTGGTCGGCGGGACCAGGCCCTCGGTGCCGATGCGGTCGGCCTGCAGCAAGGTGGCGCGGCGGCGCAGGTCGGGCCAGCCCTCCTCCTGGACGTGGGCGACGACGACCAACCGCCACTCCAGGCCCTTGGAACGGTGGGCCGTGAGCAGCCGCACGCAGTCGCCGCGGATGCCCTGCTCGGCGAGGGTGTCGGCGGGGATCTGCTGGGCGACGAGCGTGCTGAGGAAGGACGCGAGACCGGTGTGCCCTCGGCGCTCCTCCACCCGCGCCGCCTCGTCGAACAGGGCGCACACCGCATCGAGGTCTCGGTGGGCGCCGCGTGCGGGCGCGCCACCGCGGGCGATGGCCCGCTGCAGCCGCTGGGGCCAGTCGGTGCCCGACCAGAGCTGCCACAGCACCGTCTCGGTCGTGCCGCCGTCCTGCAGGCTGCCGTGGGCCTGGTGCAGCAGCCCGGTGAGGGCGCGGGCCTTCGCCACGGCGGGCACGTCACCGGAGGGGTCGAGGCCGTCGAGCAGTGCGGGGTCGACCAGCGCCTGGCGCAGCAGCTCGGGCGAGCTGGTCGGTGGCCGTTGCTCCTCGGTGGCCCGGGACCGGTCGCGCACGCGGAGCAGCCGGGCGAGCACGCGTACGTCGGCCGCGTCGAGACCGGCGAGCGGCGACTGGAAGAGCGCGTGGGCGCGGAGCGCGTCGACGAAGCCGTCGGCCTGCGGGTCGGTCTCGCCGAGGTGGAGGACAGCGGTGAGCGCGTCGACGAGCACCCGGACCGCGGGTTCCTGCACCAGCGGGGTGTCGTCGGCCGCGACCTCCACCGGCACCCCCGCGGCGGCGAGGGAGCGACGCAGCTGCGGGATCGACGTACGGCCGGAGCGGACCAGCACCGCCATGTCGGACCAGGCGACGCCGTCCTCGAGGTGGGCGCGGCGCAGCAGGTCGGCGAGGTGCTCGGCCTCGGCGCGGTCGGTGTCGAAGGTGAGCACGTCGACCCGGCCGGGGCCGTGGTCACCGCTCGCCTCGGGCGCCAGGAACTGCGCACGGGCCTCGGCGTCGATGCTGCCCGGCATCGGCAGCCGGGCGGCGACGCGCTGGGAGGCGCGCAGCAGCGCGGGGCCGAAGCGGCGGGTCGTGCGCAGCACCACGACGTCGGCGCGGGTGCCGTCGAGGCGGGGGAACGATGCCGGGAACTCGAGGATGCCGCGCACCTCGGCGCCCCGGAAGCCGTAGATGGACTGGTGCGGGTCGCCCACCACGGTGAGGTCACGGCCGTCGCCGGCCAGCGCACGCAGCAGGGCCACCTGGCCGGGGTCGGTGTCCTGGTACTCGTCGACGAACACGTGCCGGTAGGCGCGGCGCAGGCTCTCGCGGTGCTCCTCGGCCACCAGCACCGCGCGCCGGATCAGGTCGGCGTAGTCGACGGCGCCGCGGCTGTCGAGGACCGTCAGGTATTGCTCGAGGAAGATGCCGGCGGCGACGTACTCGGGCAGGTCGTGCTCGCGGCCCAGCGCGACCAGGTCGTCACCCTCGAGGCCCTTCTCTCGGGCTCGGGAGAGCACCGCCTGCACCTCGACCGCGAAGCCGCGGGTGCCGACGGCGCGGTGCAGGGAGTCGGGCCAGCGCACCGACTCGGGCGCGTCGGTGAGCAGCTCCTGGAGTACGACGTCCTGCTCGGGGGCGCTCAGCAGCCGCAGCGGCCCTTCGTAGAGCTCGTCGGGGGCGTGCTGGCGGATGAGGCCGTAGGCGAAGGAGTGGAACGTCGAGCCGATGCTGGTGGTCATGGTGCGGCCGAGCCGCGCGGTGACCCGGTCGCGGAGCTGCTCGGCGGCCTTGCGGGAGAACGTCAGCGCCAGCACCTCGTCGGGACGCGCGCCGTCGTCGACGCGCCGGGCGATCGCCTCGACCAGGGTCGTGGTCTTGCCGGTCCCGGGGCCGGCCAGCACCAGCAACGGGCCGCCGGGGTGGTCGACGACGCGCTGCTGCTGCTCGTCGAGGGTCGGGACGTCGACGGTCACCTCGGGCCGCACGAGGTGGTAGGTCGGCGAGCTCACGAGCACCACCTCATCACACCCCACCGACTGTCGATATGCGCCCCGAAATGCGCGTAGCGTGGGAGGAGGAGGTAACGACCATGACCAGTCCCTACGAAGCCGTCGTGGTGCTCTCCCGGGCCCTCGACCAGGCCGGCGACGTGCTCGCCGCCGTACACCCCGACCAGCTCGCGCTGCCGACGCCGTGCCAGGACTGGGACGTCGCACGGCTGATCGCGCACCTCGTCGCCACACCGGGGAGGTTCGCCGCCTCGCTCCGGGGTGAGCAGCCCGACTGGTCCCACGACCCGCCGGCCACCGACCACGAGTGGGCCCCGGTCTTCCGGACCGCCGCCGACGACCTGATCCACCTGTGGCACCAGCAGGGCGACGCCACCGACGAGCGCCTGGCCGACATGCAGACCGCCGAGCTCGCCGTACACACCTGGGACCTCGCCCGCGCCACCCGGCAGTCGGCCGAGCTCGACGAGAGCGTCGCCCACCGGGGGCTGGCGTTCATGGCCGCGGGTCTCACCCCCGACAACCGCGGCTCAGCCTTCGACGAGGAGATCGAGGCTCCCCACGACGCCCCGGTCTACCACCGTCTCGCCGCCTTCTCCGGGCGCCAGCTCGACGACGCCTGGCTCAACGGGTCCGCCTGACCTCTGCCGGCGGAGTGGCTGCACCTCAGCCCAGGTCGACGATCGCGGCGACCGGGCCACCGCCGTCGGGGCCCTGGTGGGCGGCCGACACGGAGACGAAGACGGCGGGGTCGCCGGTGACGGCCGCGGTGACGCCGCCGACGGCGGCCTTGATCTGGCGGTGCCAGTGGACGTCGGAGTCGTCGAGCATCGCGTTACGCCGGCCGCGGACCTGGCCGTCCTGCGAGACCTCGCACTTGAGGAAGACGTTGACCAGCCGGCCGGCCAGGTCCTCGGTGCGGGGGCGTTCGGGCAGGTCGAGCCCGGCGGAGCGGATCGCCTCCCAGATGCCGTCGGCGTCGAGCGCGTCCTTCATCACCGAGTGACCGACGCGGTAGCGGCCACCGACGCCGCGGGCGTTGCCGACCACGACGACCTGCGCCTGGTCCAGCTCGACGCCCGACGAGCACGACGCGACCGCCGAGAAGAGCGAGCGGTCGTGCATGACGTCGGCGTCGGTCGGCATCTCGATCTCGCCGAGGGCGACGGCGATGCCGAGCGCCGTACAGCCGTTGGAGAGGTCCATCGACTCGTGGGTGTGCTCGGTCCACACGGTCTTGCCGCGCGACTTGGCGTCACGGATCGTGTGCACGGTCAGCAACGGGGTCTTGGTCTGCACGTAGTGGACGTCAGCCACGTCGGTGATGCCCGCGCGCTCCATGGCGACCTTCACGGCGTCGGCGACCTTGGACACCATGGCCACCCGGCCGATGTCCTCAGGCATCAGCACCTCGCTCATCGCGAAGCCGACCGTCAGCCGCGGCTCGTCGGTCGGCTCCACCTCACCGTCGGGCACGGTCGCGAAGATCGTCGCGTGCGGGCTGATCACGCCGTCGGTGCCGCCGGACCACACGATCGGGACCTGCTTGACCTGCGCGGGCGGCGCGCCCTTGTCGATCAGCACCTCACGGAACGCCCGGTCGCTGATGATCCGCGTGTAGTCGTTGACGCCACCGTTGCCCTCGGTCTTGCCGATGATCGCGATCACGCGGTCGGCCGCCATCACCCCGTCGTCGATCAGCTTGGCGAGCTCGCTCGCGTCGGCGACGGAGTGGATCGGGACCTTGCGGACTTCGATGGCGGAAGGCATGGGTGGTCCTTTCGGGGGCTTCAAGCCGGGGCTTGGGACGGGGTGACGACCGTGCCGGCTCCACCGTCCACGGCCTGGCGGATGTTGTCCAGACTGGTGATCACACCACGTCTTCCGGTGCGCTCGACGAAACGGCACACCGCGTCTACCTTCGGCCCCATCGAGCCGCTGGCGAAGTGCCCGTCGGCGGCGTGACGGCGCAGGTCGCTCACGCTCACGGATCCGAGCGGCTCGGCGTCGGGCGCGCCGTACCGCAGGATCGCGTGGGGTACGTCGGTCGCCACGACGAGCACGTCGGCCCCGACCCTCTCGGCGAGCAGCGCCGCCCCGAGGTCCTTGTCGATGACCGCCTCGACCCCGCGCAGCCCTGCGGCGTCGCGGACGACCGGGATGCCGCCGCCCCCGTTGGCGACGACCACGAAGCCGGCCTGGATCAGCGCGAGCGCGGCCGGGGCGTCGAGGATCTCGACCGGCTCCGGGGACGCCACCACGCGCCGCCAGCCCTTCTCGCCGCGGTCCTCCCAGACCTCGCCGTGGTCGACCAGCACCGCCGCCTCCGCGGCCGGCAGGTAGCGACCGATC
>JBAZRQ010000107.1:0-6575 GCA_041662925.1 Nocardioides sp.
CATCGCGTTGTTCTGCTCGAGGATCTCCAACGGCACGTCGTCGACGTACGCGCCGTACTCGGAGCGCAGCCCCACCGCCTCGAGGCCGCGGGCGAACAGGTGCGAGTGCACGCGGTTGGGGTCGCCGGCGCCGTACTCGTCGTACTGCAGCTCCACCAGGGCCGCCTTGGCCGCCGTCGGCAGCCGCGGCACCACCCACGCCGTCGGGTCGGACTCCTTGAGGTGGTAGACCGACCGCAGTCGCAGGAGGTCGAGCACCTGCTGCTCGTCGGCCTCGGTCTGCACGAAGCGCGCCAGCGACCGGCCGTCGTGGGCGGCGACGAAGGCGAAGAAGTCGGCGCTGAAGTCGGCGCTGAAGTCGGAGCTGAAGTCGGGGCTGCCGTCGTGGGTGCCGTCGTGGGTGCGCGCGTAGGACGCCCAGCGACCCTGCAGCCGACGCTCGAGGTCGACCTCCAGGGCCCGGCGTACGGCGAGCAGGTCGGGGTCCCACTCGGCGGTCTCGTCGACGTCGTCGAAGCCGCGGTAGGACAGCTCGTACAGCGCCCACAGGGTGACCGCAGCGTCCTCCGGACCGTCTGCCTCCGGGTGCGTCCTTGCCACCGGCTCCGCGGGGATCGCGCGCATCGACTCGAACACCGCTGCACTCAGGGGACCTCGCGGCTTCGGAAGCATCATGACCGTCTGTACCCGGGCCGGCACCGCGCCAATCCACGAACGGGCGCCCGGGGCCCACCCTTCGGGGTGATTTTCGGCTGCCACCCCTCGGGGTGTGCGGACGCCTGCTCGACCGCACCTAGCGTTGCTCAGCCGGATCGGCGACACACTGGCGGGGAGCGCCTGAGAGGAGCACGGCATGAGCAAGAACGAACGAGTGGTGCAGGCGACGCCGGAGCAGGTGTGGGAGATCCTCTGCGACGGCTGGCTCTACCCGCTGTGGGTCGTCGGGGCCTCGCGCATGCGCGAGGTCGACGACTCGTGGCCCGAGGTGGGTTCGAAGCTGCACCACTCCGTGGGTGCGTGGCCTGCCCTGCTCGATGACAACACCGAGGTCGAGGAGTGCCGGCCGCTGCGGATGCTCCGGCTGCGGGCTCGGGCCTGGCCCACCGGTGAGGCCGAGGTGGTCCTGCGCCTGGAGCCCGTCGGCGCCGAGACGCGGATCGTGATGGAGGAGAACGCTGTCTCCGGGCCCGCCAGCCTGATCCCCAAGCCGCTCCAGGACCCGTTGCTGGGGTGGCGCAACGTCGAGGCGCTGCGGCGGCTGGCCTACCTGTGCGAGCGCCGGGACCAGTGAGGGACGCGGTCGTCGTCGGTGCCGGGCCCAACGGCCTGGCGGCAGCCAACCGGCTGGTCGACGCGGGCTGGTCGGTGCTGCTGCTGGAGGCGCAGCCCGAGGTGGGCGGCGCCGTGCGCAGCGACCGCGAGCTCGACCCGGACTTCGTGCACGACACGTTCAGCGCGTTCTACCCGCTGGCCGCCGCGTCGCGCGGGCTGGCGGGGTTCGGCCTGGAGGACCACGGCCTCGTGTGGCGGCACGCGCCCGCCGTGCTCGGCCACCCGCTCCCCGACGGCCGGTGGGCGATGCTGCACCGCGACCGCGAGGTGACCGCCCGGCTCCTGGACGAGCAGCACCGCGGCGATGGCGCCGCGTGGCTCGACCTCTGCGCCGTCTGGGACCGGATCGGTGACCCGCTCGTGTCCGCGCTCGTCTCGCCGTTCCCTCCGGTGCGACCGGGGCTCTCGCTGCTCATGCGGCTGCGCCGGGCCGGGGGGCTCGACCTGGTCAAGACGCTGCTCACACCCGCCACCGAGCTGGGGCGCCGCGGCTTCGGCGGCGACGGGGCGGGGCTGCTGATCGCGGGCAACGCCGGCCACGCCGATCTGCCGCTGGACGCCCCGGGCTCGGGTGTCTTCGGGCTGCTCCTGACGATGCTCGGGCAGACCGTCGGGTTCCCGGTGCCTGAGGGCGGGGCCGGGCGGCTGACCCAGGCGCTGGCGCGCCGGCTGGAGTCGCGCGGCGGTGAGATCAGCTGCGACGCCGAGGTCGAGCACGTCGTCGTCGAGCACGGTCGTGCGGTCGGCGTGGTCACCACCGACGGCCGGAGGTACGACGCCGGGAGGGCCGTCGTCGCCGATGTCAGCGCCACCCGGCTGTTCGGCGGGCTAGTGGACTCGGCGCACCTGCCGTCCCGGGTGACCCGCGGGATGCGGGACTTCCAGCTCGACCCCGGCACGGTCAAGGTCGACTGGGCCCTCGACGGCCCGGTCCCGTGGGCCTCGCCGCCGCCCTACGCCCCGGGGACGTTCCACGTCGCCGACTCCGTCTCCCAGATGACCGAGGCTCTCGGCCAGGTCGCGGCGGGCGTCGTACCCGCGGAGCCGTTCCTGCTCGCCGGCCAGATGACCACGACCGACCCCACGCGCTCCCCCGCCGGCACCGAGTCGATGTGGGCCTACGCCCACGTCCCCCAGCCCGACCGCACCGTGCGCGACGCCGGCGAGGGGGTGCGCGGAGTGTGGGACGCCTCGGACTCCGAACGGTTCGCCGACCGGATCCAGGCCCGGATCGAGCGGCTCGCGCCCGGCTTCGGCTCCCGGGTCCGGGCCCGCCGCGTGCTCGGACCCCGCGAGCTCGAGGCCCGCAACGCCAACCTCGTGGGCGGGGCGATCAACGGCGGCACCGCCCAGCTCCACCAGCAGCTGTTCCTGCGCCCGGTCCCCGGCCTCCTGGGCCGCCCCGAGACCGGCGTACCCGGGCTCTACCTCGGCTCGGCCTCCGCCCACCCCGGCGGCGGGGTCCACGGCGCGCCCGGCCTCAACGCCGCCCGTGCCGCCCTCCTCCACCACCGCCTCGGCCGCCTCAACCCCAGATCCCGCTGACCCGCCCGAAACTCACCGCAGCCCTCGCTGACCCGCCCGAAAGTTTCGGGCGGGTCAGCGATGAGACCGGGTTCACCGCATCATTTTGGGCTGGCACGGGGACCGGGTGGGCATGGCACTCGTCTCTCTCTGGCAGGACCGGCACCCACGCGCGGTCATCGAGCAGCAGCCCGTGGAGGGCCACGCCGACGTCGTGGTGATCGGAGCCGGCATCACCGGCCTCAGCACGGCACTTCTGCTGGCCCGCGCCGGCCGGTCGGTCACCGTCCTCGAGGCGGAGTACGTCGGTCACGGCACCACCGGCCGGAGCACCGCCAAGGTCAGCCTGCTGCAGGGCACCCAGCTGTCGCAGATCGCCAAGCGGCACTCCACCGACCTGGTGCGCGACTACGTGGAGGCCAACACCGAGGCACAGGCCTGGGTGGCGCGCTTCTGCGACGACCACGGGGTCGGCGTGCAGCACCGGCCGGCGTACACCTACGCCCACGGCGGCCGCGGCCTCGGCGCCGTACGCCGTGAGCTCACCCTCGCCCGCGACGCGGGCCTCGACGCCACCTGGCGCGACGAGCTGGACCTCCCCTACCCCACGGCGGGCGGGGTCCGGCTGGACGACCAGCTGCAGCTCGACCCGATCGAGCTGCTCGACGCGCTGGCACTCGAGGCGCGTGGCCACGGCGCCCGCATCGTCGAGGGGGCGCGGGTCCTGAAGGTGCGCTCCGACGACCGGGTCACCGTCGAGACCGAGACCGGCACGATGACCGCGGACCGGCTCGTCGTGGCGACCAACATGCCGATCCTCGACCGCGGCGCGTTCTTCGCCCGGGCCCACCCCGCGCGCTCCTACGGGATGGCCTTCCGGACCGAGACCCCCGCGGTCGACGGCATGTACCTCTCCGCCGACGCCCCGTCCCGCTCGCTGCGCGAAGCACCCGCGGGCGACGGCCACCTGTTGCTGGTCGGCGGCGCCGGCCACACCACCGGCCGGGGCGCCCCGGAGTCGACCCGGCTCGACGAGCTGCGCCACTGGACCCACGAGCACTTCCCCGGAGCCACCGAGACCCACGCCTGGTCGGCGCAGGACTACGTGCCCGTCCATGCGCTGCCGTACGCCGGGCCGCTCGTGCCCGGCCACGACGAGATCCTGGTCGCGGGCGGCTACTCCAAGTGGGGCATGACCAACGGCGTCGCCGCCGCGCTGGCGCTGAGCGGGCAGATCCTCGGCGGCCACCAGGAGTGGGCACGGGTGATGCGCACCTGGGGCCGGCACGAGCTGCGCGGTGTGCTCGACGGGCTGCGCATCAACGGCGAGGTCGGCTTCGAGATGACCCGGGGCTGGGTCCGCCCGCTGCGGCCGACGACCGGCGCACCCGACGAGGGCACGGGACGCGTGCGCTTCGACCACGTCGGCGCGCCCACCGCGGAAGCCACCCTCGACGGCCGGACCACGCGGGTCTCGGCGGTCTGCACGCACCTCGGCGGCGTCGTCCGCTTCAACGACGCGGAGCGCAGCTGGGACTGCCCGCTGCACGGCTCCCGCTTCGGCGCGGACGGTGAGGTGCTGGAGGGTCCCGCCGTCTGCGGTCTCCGGCGTCGCTGACCCGAGCCGTCAGACGGACGACCCGTCCTCAGCCCGTCGGGGTCCTGCGCCGGCGCAGCCCGGCCGCGAGCGCGAGCACCAGGATGCCCAGCGCACCCAGGACAACCGGGTAGGTCCGGTGCATCCGTCCCAGCTGGACTCCCTGGCCCCACTGGTCGACCGCGTCCGCACGCGACTCAGCCGTGAGCACGAACGACGCGTCCATCGCGACGGTCCGGCGTCCGGCGGCGCGCCCGAGCCCGACCAGCTCCTGCCGGACCTGTTGCCGCAGGTCGAGGAAGCCGCCGGTGTTCGGCTCGACCCACATCGTGCGTCCGCCTGAGTACACCTGCCGCACCCGCACCCGTCGCACGCTGTCGATCCCCATGAAGGCGGCCGGCACCGTGACCTCGTCGACCTCGGTGGGAGGGATCTCGGTCCGGAACTCGAAGGCGCGGACCCCGCCCACCTCGGCTTCCCCGACGTACGTCGCCGTGGTGGCGGCGCCCAGCGCCGGGTCCCAGACCTGCTGGTCCACGGGCCTGGTGCCGAAGGGGAACTTCAGCACGATTCCTGACCGCTCGACCGGAACGGACCTGCCGTCGGTGGTGATCCGGAAGCCGGCGCAGCACGAGGACGCGCGACCGTTGTGAGCGTCGAACGCCTGGATCTCCCAGGTCTCCGAGCGCACCGCCCCGTCGTCCGAGACGATCCGCGAGTTCGTGGCCCACTGGGCGACGCCCGCTGGTGGTGCACCGGAGCCGCTGAACCCCGCCGTGTGGGACGTGAGCGTGAGCCCGGTCGTGATCGTGGTCTGCGAGCTCGGGTCGAGCACCAGCGCGTCCTCCGCGCGGAGTACGACGGTCGCGTCCGGATCGTCCGGCACCGTCTCCAGCCTCGGCACCACCACGGTGGGGAGCAGGACGCCGACACCCAGCAGCAGGACGCCGAGGCCCGGCAGGAGGAGCCCCCGGGCTCGCACGCGCGGCCTCACGGGTTCGTCTCGGCGACGAAGCGGCTCAGTCCGTAGGTCGTGCCGTGGTAGATGCGCCCCTGGTCATCCATCGTCACTCCCGCGAAGTTGGCGTTCTCGCAGACGTTGCTGAGGTCGGGCTCGATCGGCGAGTCAGGGGCGTTGACGCCGAGCATCGCCAACAGCGGATTGAGGCGGTCCCCGCAGTCCTGCTCGACCCCCGGGACGAACCAGGCCGAGCGTCCCGTGTCGGCGTCGAGCGCCCGAATCCCGAAGACCGACTTCCCGGCGACTCGACCCAGGCTGTTGTTGATGAGCTGGTGGGTGGAGCGGGCCATCATCGGGATGCCGGTCGGGAAGCTGACGGTCGGGTTGCTCCACACCGTCCGGCATCCCTGCGCCGCGGCATCCCAGTCGACTCGCGCCGCGCCGCGCGGTGCGTGGGCGGCTTGGCTCCCGGCGAGCTCGGTGAAGACCACGCGCGACCGAGAGTCGATCTTCTCCAGGCCGCTGACACCGCGCACGGTGTTGTCGACGACGTACGACGCATAGCCGTCGACGACGACGCTCTGGTCGGACTTGGTGCCCGGCCGGTCCGGTTCACCGAAGTCGACCGGCACCGAGCACGCGAGCCGCGGGTCGTCTCCCACCGGCGGTGTCCAGCCATCGGGCACGTCGTCGCGCCAGTAGAGGTTGACTCGCATGAACCGGCTGGCGTCGGTGATGACCACGAACCGGTCGTCCTGGCTCGGATCCCCCATGAGGGTCGGGGTCGACCCGCTGCCACCGGACAAGGCACCGGCGGACTCGCTGCGGTAGGGAGCTCGCCAGGCCCGCTCGAGCTCCGCACCGTCCCAGTCGAACCGGTAGAGCGCGGCGTCGCTGACGACGTAGACGCCACCGGTCTCGTCGACGGTGAGGTTGTTGCTCATCTGCTCGAGGCTCTCGTCGCCCTCCTGAGCACACCGCTCGCCGTTGACCGATGCCGTGGCGACCGGCCCGTCACCCCAGGCATCGGGGTCCGCGGGCATCACGATCAGGTTGCCGAGGGACGTCCCGATGACCAGATGGCCGTCGTAGGTGTGCGCCAGCCCGACCAGGTCCTCGTCCTGGCACAGGTTGGTGGGCGGCGGCACCGGGAAGGCTGCC
>JBAZRQ010000108.1:0-6548 GCA_041662925.1 Nocardioides sp.
GCCGTAGGGGGCGATCTTGGTGAGGTCGAGCGACTTGTCGACCACGACCACGTTGTCGGCGTACGCGATGGCGTGCTGGGCGAAGCTGGACTGGCCGAAGAAGGAGCCGAAGACGGTGGCGCCGTCACGGGTGTAGGTCGTGGACCCGTCCATCCGCATGCCCATGTAGTTGAGCATCAGGCTGGACTCGCAGTAGCCGATCTGTCCGGCCTGACAGCGCCCGCAGCTGCGGCACGACCGCAGGCTGAGCACGACGTGGTCGCCGACCGCGATCCCCTTCACGTCGGCGCCGACCTCCTCCACGACCCCGGCGCC
This sequence comes from Nocardioides sp., assembly GCA_041662925.1. Classification (GTDB taxonomy): domain Bacteria; phylum Actinomycetota; class Actinomycetes; order Propionibacteriales; family Nocardioidaceae; genus Nocardioides. The sequence continues at coordinate 316 of JBAZRQ010000108.1, forward strand.
CTCGTGCCCGAAGACGTTGGGGAACATCTCCGGCGGCAGCATCGTGCGCATCGTGATGTCGGTGTGGCACAGGCCCGTGGCGACGACCCGCACCAGGACCTCGTCGGCGCGCGGACCCTCGAGGTCGACCTCCTCGAACGTGAAGTCCTGCCCCTGCTCGTTGATGATCGCCACCGTGGTCTTCACACGTCACGCTCCAGCCAGAAGTAGTAGAGGTCCGAGATCCCGAAGGTCGAGTCGAGCTTGCCGTTCATGATGCCCATCAGCGTCGCGTCGTCGACCTGCTTGAAGTGGTCCAGGACGGGCATCTTGTCGTAGACCATCGTGGCCGTCGACTCACCGCGGAAGACGACCTCCCACAAGGACGCCTCACCGCCGCCGCCGGCCTCGAGGTTGGAGTAGAGCTCGCCGTCGGCGTCGCGGCAGACCAGCGGCTGGGCGTCGAGCGGGCCGGTGAAGACCTTCCCGTGCCAGCGCACCTTCTGCAGGACGGTGCTGGCGATGTGGCCGGTCGCGAAGTCGCCGCCGCGCCAGGCGCCGAGGACCTCGTCCACCGTCACCGGCCGGAGGTCGGCCCACAGGGCGTCGAGATCCTCGGGCTTCGCGGACTCGGCCGACCGGAGGTCGTCGAAGCGCTGTTTCACGTCAGTCACGCCCGTCACCCTAGAGTGGTGTGGCCATGAGTGAGACCCCGTCCGAACCTCGACTTGCCCAGACCTTCGACGAGGTCGAAGACGCCCTGCTGTCCCGCTGGCCGGAGACCAAGCTCGAGCCGTCGCTCGACCGGATCCGCGCCTTCGCCGAGATGCTCGGCGACCCGCAGGCGTCCTACCCCGTGATCCACCTGACCGGGACCAACGGCAAGACGAGCACCGCGCGGATGATCGACACCCTGCTCCGTGCGCTCGACCTGCGCACCGGCCGGTTCACCTCGCCCCACGTGGAGCGGATGACCGAACGGATCAGCATCGACGGTGACCCCCTCGACGACGAGGGCTTCGTGCGCGCGTTCAACGACGTCGCGCCGTTCACCCACATCGTGGACGACAGCGAGACGCACCCGCTGTCCTTCTTCGAGACCGTGGTCGGCATGGCGTTCGCCGCCTTCGCCGACGCTCCGGTCGACGTGGCGGTCGTCGAGGTGGGCATGGGCGGTTCCTGGGACGCCACCAACGTCGCCGACGCCACCGTGGCCGTGATCCTGCCGATCACGGTCGACCACTCGCAGTACCTCGGTGACGCTCCCGTCGACATCGCCGCCGAGAAGGCCGGCATCATCAAGGCGGGCACGCTCGCCGTGCTCGCGCAGCAGACCCCCGAGGCGGCGCAGGTGCTGCTCGCCCGGGCCGCCGAGGTCGGCGCGACCGTCGTACGCGAGGGCATGGAGTTCGGCGTCATCTCCCGGGTGCCCGCCGTCGGTGGCCAGGTCATCTCGCTCCAGGGCCTGCGGGGGCGGTACGACGAGGTGTTCCTGCCGCTCTACGGCGCCCACCAGGCGCAGAACGCCGCCGTGGCCCTGGCCGCGGTCGAGGCCTTCGCCGGCGACCAGCCCCTCGACGAGGAGCTCGTGCGCGCGGCGTTCGCCGAGGTCAGCTCGCCCGGTCGGCTCGAGATCGTGCGGCGCAGCCCGACGATCGTGCTCGACGCGGCGCACAACCCGGCCGGCGCCGAAGCGGTGGCCAGCGCGCTGGACGACTCGTTCGCGTTCTCGCCGCTGATCGGGGTCGTCGGCGTGATGGCCGACAAGGACTACGAGGGTCTGCTGTCGGCCTTCGAGCCGCACTTCGCCCACATCATCTGCACCCAGAACTCCACCTCGCGGGCGATGCCCGCGGCCAAGCTCGCGGAGGCCGCGATCGAGGTCTTCGGCGAGGACCGGGTCACCGTCGAGCCGCGGCTGGCCGACGCGATCGACCAGGCCGCGGGGCTCGCCGAGAACGGCGAGGCGTCCGGCGACTCCATCGGCTCCGGCGCCGTCCTGGTCACTGGCTCGGTGGTCACGGTCGGCGAGGCGCGCGCGTTGGTGAGGCGCCGGTCGTGAGCGAACGGCAGCGGTCCCCGCGCCGCGGCATGTGCGCGGCCGTCCTCAGCCTCGAGGCGATCACGCTCGGCCTCACCACGCCGGTGCTGATCTCGATCGCCGACGTGGCCGTCTCCACCTCGCTGATGGTCGGCCTCGGCCTGATGGTGGCCTGCCTGGTCGTGGCCGGGATGCTGCGTGCCGAGTGGGGCTACTGGCTCGGCTGGGCGATCCAGGCCGCTGCCGTGGGGCTGGGCTTCGTGATCCCGCTGATGTTCGTCCTCGGTGGGATCTTCGCCCTCCTGTGGGGCACGGCGTACTTCCTCGGGCGCAAGATCGAGCAGGAGCGCGCCGCGGCCTACGCCGCCCTCGACGCTGAGCGCGCGGCCGAGGGCGACTGACGCCGGACGTCAGGCCAGCGCCCGCGCCAGCACCGCGAGGGCTGCGTCGAGCTCGGTGTCCGTGCAGCCGCCGAAGCCGACGATGAGGCCGTGCAGGGGCGCTGTGCGGCAGTAGTCGGCCAGGAGCGGCACGTCGAAGCCCGCCGCGCGGGCGGCGGCGTGCGCCTCGGCCGCGAGCCCGGCGGGGAGCACGACGGTCGCGTACATGCCGGCCACCGGCCCCTCGACGTACGGCGCGAGCGCGGCGGCGACGCGCCCGGCCCGGTCGGCGTAGGTGCGCCGGGCGGAGCGGACCACCCGGTCGACGTACCCGTCGCGCAGCAGCGACAAGAACGCGCGCTGGACCGGCCAGGAGACCGCGTCGTGGGTGAGGTCGCGCCGCCGCTCGATGGGGTCGCGCAGGGCGGGGGGCGCTACGAGCCAGCCGAGCCGCAGGCTGGGCGCGACCGACTTGCTGGCGGTCCCGAGGTAGGCGACCCGCTCGCGGTCGAGGCTGGCGAGCGCGGGGATCGGCGCCACGTCGTAGCGGAACTCCGAGTCGTAGTCGTCCTCGACCACCACCGCGCCGGCCCGCCGCGCGGCAGCGATCAGGGTGAGGCGGTCCCGGCCGGACATCGGCGGTCCGAGCGGGTGCTGGTGCGCGGGGGTGACGTAGGCCGCGACGACCGGCCCGAGATCGGTGACTGGCGCGAGGGCGGGCAGGTCGACGATGCCGCGGCCGGAGGACCGGACGGTCTCGACAGCGGCCCGGTAGCCGGGGTCCTCGATCGCGACGTCCCCCGGAGGCAGGGCGGCCAGCAGGTGGCGGAGCCCGTCCGTGGTCCCGGCCGTGACCATCACGTCGTCCGGGTCCACCTCGAGCCCGCGGCTGCGGCCGAGCCGGGCCGCGAGCGCGGCGCGCAGCTCGGGCAGGCCGCGCGGGTCGGCGTACCCCCTCGGCATCGTCGCGGCGCCGACCTCGCGCCAGGCGCGCCGCCAGGCGGAGCGGTGGCGGGGGTCGATCCACGGCGTGCCGCTGTCCAGGCGCAGCAGTGGCCGATCGGCCGGTCGCGCCGGTCGCGGCGGACGCGGGGGAGCGGCAGCAGGCCCGCTGACCGCAACGAACGTGCCCGAACCCTGCCGTCCTTCCAGCCAGCCCTCGGCGACCAGCTGGGCGTAGGCGTGCTCGGTCACGGACCGGGCCACGCCGAGCTCGGCCGCCAGGGCCCGGCTGCTGGGGAGGCGATCGCCGGGCGCGAGCCGGCCGCCGGTGACCAGGCCGCGCACCTGTGCGCTGAGCTGGGCGCCGAGCGGCACCCTGCTGCCCCGGTCCAGCTCGACGACCAGCGTGACCACGAGTGTCCTGTCGAAGTAGTGTCGGATTGGCCCCTGACGGCGGGCCACTTGGGCTCCAGACTAGAGCCATGACGACCGCGCCGCTCTCGCCCACACCCCGTACGTCGGTCACCCGCGGCCGCAACCGCGCGGTGGAGGACCGGGCCGAGCTGCACGCCCTGCTGGCGGACGCCCTGATCGCGCACGTCGGCGTCGACGTCGGCGACCACCCCGTCGTCCTGCCGGTGGCGTTCGCGGTGGACCTCGACGGCCCGGACCAGGGCGGCACGCTCTACATCCACGGCTCGGTCGCTGCCCGCTGGCTGACTCGGTCCGAGGGCGCGACCGTCTGCGTGACCATCACCGAGGTCGACGGGCTGGTCGCCGCGCGGTCGGCGTTCCACCACTCGATGAACTACCGGTCGGCGGTGATCATCGGCGCCGCCCGCGTCGTCGACGACCCTGACGAGAAGGCGCGGGCGCTCTCGCTGACCGTCGACCACATGGTCCCGGGCCGGGCCGCCACGCTGCGTCCGCACACCCGCAAGGAGGTCGCGGCCACCTCGGTGCTCGCCGTACCCCTCCACGAGGCGTCGATGAAGGTCCGGGCCGAGGGGCCGGTCGACGAGCCGGAGGACGTCGAGGCGGGGGTGTGGGGTGGGGTGATCCCGATCCGCCGGGTGGCGGGGGCGCCCGTGCCGGCGCCGGAGTCGGCCGCGAGCGCCGTACCCCTCGACGTGGTCCGCCGTGCTGAGCAGCTGGCCTGATCGATAGTGTCGGCCTCATGACAGAGACGTCACGCACGCTGGTCCTGCTCAAGCCCGACACCGTCCGCCGCGGACTGGTCGGGCAGGTGCTGTCGCGGTTCGAGGCCAAGGGCCTGACGATCGTGGCGATGGAGCACCGCACGATCGACGCGTCGATCGCTGACCAGCACTACGCCGAGCACGTCGAGAAGGCGTTCTACCCGCCGCTGCGCGACTTCGTGACCAGCGGGCCGCTGGTCGCGCTGGTGCTCGAGGGCGAGCACGCGGTCGAGGTGGTGCGCGGGCTCAACGGCGCCACGGACGGTCGCGCCGCGGCGCCCGGCACGATCCGCGGCGACCTGTCGCTGTCCAACCGCGAGAACCTCGTGCACGGCTCCGACTCCGAGGAGTCCGCCGCCCGCGAGATCGCGATCTGGTTCCCCGCTCTCTGAGCGCTCTCTGAGCGTCTTCCCGGGGCGGTTTTCCACAGCGCCGCAGGTCCTCGGTTTCCGCCTGCGTGACCGGGGCACGCTGCTGTTATGGAGCTGCAACCTCTCTCGGACCCGCTCGGTGACCCGTTCTTCGACGCCGTACGCCGCCGTCATCCTGACGTCGACGTCGTCGTCCTGCCGCCCTCGCCACCGCCTGGCTCGGCCGACCCGCTCGAGCCGGTGGCCGACGAAGAGGTCAGCGCGACCCTGATCCGGGTCGCGACGCTGGCCAAGCAGCTGTGGGCGAGCGCCGCCCGCGAGAGCACCGAGCCACCCGAGGCGCGCTTCGCCTACGGCAACGGCCCCGGCAGCGTGCGGGCCACGGCCCGCGTCGCCACCCGCCGCGACGACGGGTTCCACGTGCTGGTCGCCCTGCGCCACGAGCTCGAGACCGATGGCTGGGAGGTGACCCGGCCGCCCGGTGCCGTGGAGCGGATGGTGGGCCACCTCGACGACCTCACGGTCTCGGCGTCGTACGCCGAGGCGACGGGCGCGCTGCTGTTCGAGGTGTCGTCGGGGTCGCTGCCGGTAGGCGCGCCCCGGGCCCGTGAGCTGACCCGTCCCTCGGGGGGTGGTCGCTGATGGAGGTCGTACCCGTCTCCGTGGGGGAGGCGTCCCGGGCGTGGGACGAGCAGCACCTCGACCTGGACGCCGCCGCCGGTCAGATCGCCGGCGCCGACACCGCCGGCTTCACCAGCAACGTCCGGGGCTCGGCCAACCGGTTCCGGACCCAGTGGGAGCGCCACGCCGAGGGGCTCGGCACCGCCTCCGAGGCCCGGGCCGACGGCCTGCGCGCCACGATCACCGACTACGTCACCAGCGACGAGGCCGCCGGCGCCGACCTGTGGCTGTTGCTCTCCTACACCCAGGAGCAGCGATGACCACGATCCAGCTGCCGCCGCTGCCGCGGGTCACACCGGTCCTCACCTGCGACCCCGGGGCGATCAGCACCTGCGGCGCCGACCTGCTGGCCGCGTCGGCCCAGGTCGACGACCTCGGGAGCTTCGTCGCCGGTGCCGCCCGGGTCGGGGACTGGGCCGGGGACGCGTCCACCGCCTACCACGAGGCGATCGTCCCCACCGGTCGTCGCGCCGACGCCATGTCGCTCGCCCTGCGGGGTGTCGCCCAGCGCGTGGAGGAGCACTCCGCCGAGATGCAGCGCCTGCTCGACCGTCGTACCGACCTCGCGGACCGCCAGCAGCACCTCGCCCAGCAGGTCGCCTACCTGCGCTCCCAGGTCGCGACCACGACCGAGGAGGAC